>CAZHWD010000076.1:0-2064 GCA_964536335.1 uncultured Eudoraea sp.
GGCCAGTTCACTATGTGGGAGCCCTTTTTCGGGATTGCCCATTATTGCTAAAAAATGTGAGTAATATGCCTGTGAAAAGGCATAATTTGGATTTACCTCTATTGCCTTTAAAAACTCTTGTTCAGCTTTTTTCCAATTCCATTCCCCCCAGGTATATTTGGTGGCAATGCTGGCATGAATCTCCACCAGCGAACTGTCAAGTTTTAGGGCCATATTTTGTGCAGCTTCGGCTTTCTCGTAGACTTCATTATTGGGTAAAAACCCATGCATAACATAAGCCCAGCAAGTTCTGGAAATACCCAGGTAAGCAAGGGCATAATTCGGATCAATTTTACTTGACAATTGAAAATAATCCATGGCACGATCAAGGTCTGGTTTTGTACCTAACTCCCAGTGGCCCATACCCCGCAGATAGGCTTCGTAAGCATCCGGGTCTATAGGTTTAGATTCCGTTAGCAATTTTTCTTCCTGAGGAGTCAGATTTAAATTAATTTGCTGGGAAATCTCGTTGGCAATTTTTTTGGTAAGATTAGAAAGCTGTCCTTTCTCAATGTTGAAATCGTGTACCCACAACAGCTTCTCCTCAGGAAAAGCGCTTACCATTCTTACCTGAATACAAATATTTTCACCATAGCAGGTCACGGAAGTTTCGACAGCTGCATCTATATTGAGCTCAGTAGCTATTTGAGGAATCGATTTTTCTACGTTGCGATAGGCATTGGCGGTTCGACTCGAAGGGACTCTCAAAGCACTTATTTTTCCCACATCCCCAATTAAAGCATCATGTATGCCTGCGACAACATATTCCAGTGAGGCATCGCCAGTAAAATTGTCAAATGGCAGAATAAGTAATGATGATATGGGAGATGCCTCAGTTTTGAAGGCATCTCGTATCCAGGGTCCATTAGCAAGAATCAATAGTAACAGAATGATATAGGTATAAATTGACCTTGTAAGTTTATGAAACAGACCTTTTCCTTTAAGTTGCTCTATTTTAGCGGCAGAAGGGATTGGTAGTCCATCTTCAAGTATAGAATAGGTGTTTACCGGATAATCAACATTTTTTAATTTGACCTGACCCAGATATTTCGTCTTAACAGAGCTTTTGGCCCGAATGGATTTTTGGATAGATTCAGATATATAAATACCTCCGGGATCTGCGGCCGATTGTAATCGAGAGGCAATATTTACGCCATCTCCAAAAATATCTTCGTGATCATAAGTGATGTCACCAAGATGTAATCCGATCCTAATTTTCTCTTTGATTTGCTGTCTTGCCTGTTTTTGTATTTCGATGGCGCACAATACGGAATCAATTGCACTATCAAATTGAGCTAGCATACCGTCGCCCATTTCTTTGATAAGTTTGCCATTGAATTGATTGATACTTTTGATATGAATATCCCGGCTTTTTTCCAACACTTCAAATGCCTTATCCTCATCTGATCCCATCAAAGCCGTATAACCGACAATGTCGGTAAACATAATTGCGGCTAGTTTTCTTTTGGCAGGCATTGTAGACTGTTAGTGTTAGGCCGTCAAATCGTAAACATTAGATTTACAATTGATTGAATATAATGAACAAGGGACAACTATGCCATGATTTTTATCATTATTACTTCCTAAGCTAATTCAATTTGTCTATGAAGTTCTGGCCGTATTTTTACCTCACGGACTAATGGAGCAAATTCATCTTAGTATGCTTAATCTTCATCAAAGATGAACTTCATTGGATAAGACCTCCCCAAAAAACGACGCTATTTTCCGTTTCACCAAGGCCCTGCTCACCTGTATGTTAATATCATTATTCAATTCTGCTTTTATGGTTGAAATATTTTTCGAAGTTACATTGGCGCTAGTTTCTCTTTCGTTTACCAAATTAATGAAAAGATAACGATTGGTAGTCTTTGTAAACTTCACAATATCCAATTACTCAAATAATTTATATCTTAACAATGAAAAGAATGAAAATCATGAATTACCAAACAGCAAAAATTGTATTTATCATTGGATTTGCGATCGTATCCGGGTCTACAGTCAATGGGCAAAAGAAGCCAATTGTTA
>CAZHWD010000077.1:0-48353 GCA_964536335.1 uncultured Eudoraea sp.
TCCGGACACCCTTTCATATCGAAAGATAGAGCCAAAGAAATCTCGGCGTTACAGGAATATTTCTCTCTTCACCCTGGGTTCTGTTATCTCTGGTTTGCTGGGCTTAATCCTTTTGCTCAATACCAATCTTTTAAATACCCCAAGAGAACTTTCATTACAAAGGGAATCCAAGAATTATGAGTTGAGATTTGAGCTTCTTAATAAAAAGATGGAGCAAATGGAGTATGTTCTGGGTAATATCGAAGATAGGGATAATAACATTTACCGGCTTTATTTTGAGGCCAATCCTATTCCGGACGAACAGCGCAAGGCTGGTTTTGGAGGAGTAAACAGGTACAAATCTCTGGAAGGATTCAATAATTCTGAGATGATAACTTCCACAACAAAGCGAATGGATATCATTCAAAAACAGATGGTTATTCAATCAAAGTCTCTGGATGAAATAACTAAACTGGCAGAGGAAAAAGAAAAACTTTTGGCTGCTATCCCTGCCATTCAGCCAGTAAAAAATGAAGAACTTAATCGTATGGCTTCCGGATTTGGATGGCGATCAGACCCTTTTACTAAGGCTAGAAAAATGCATCGCGGTATGGATTTTACGGCTGCTAAAGGCACACCCATCTATGCTTCCGGAGATGGAGTAGTGAAACGCGCAGATAACAATGCTTCTGGATATGGTAAACATATTCGAATAGATCATGGGTACGGTTATATGACCCTATACGGTCATCTTAGTAAATACAATGTAAAAAAGCGTCAAAAAGTAAAGCGGGGAGACCTTATAGGTTTTGTTGGAAGCACGGGCAGATCTGAAGCACCTCATCTACATTATGAGGTATGGAAAGAAGGAGAGCGCATAAATCCTATAAATTTCTATTACGGAAGTTTATCTGCTGAAGAATTTGAAAACATGCTTAAATACGCAACTCAGGAAAATCAATCACTGGATTAATGCATATAGAATTACCGGAAAAACGTTATTATGGAATTGGCGAAGTCGCCAGGGCATTTGATGTAAATACTTCCCTGATTCGGTTCTGGGAGAAGGAATTTGACGTTATACAACCCAAAAAAAACGCAAAAGGCAACCGGAAATTCACTCCAAAAGATATTAATAATCTTCAACTAATATATCATTTGGTTAAGGAGCGTGGATTTACTCTTGAAGGTGCTAAAACTCATTTGCGCGAAGAAAGACAAAAGACGTTATCAAATTTTGAAATCATACAAAAGCTCGAGAGAATAAGGGCAGAGCTGGTCAAAATAAAAAGTCAACTTTGATCTTTACTATAACTTAATAAAACGATTATGAAAAAATGGTTAATTCCCGTAATTGTCCTTCTGGTCTTAGCATTTGCTATTTATCAATGGGCCGTTGGATTTAATAATACGTCAGTAGAATATGAAGCTAACGCCAAAACTGCCTGGTCTAATGTTGAAAGTTCTTATCAAAGAAGAAATGATCTGATTGGCAATTTGGTGAAAACGGTACAAGGTGCCGCAGATTTCGAAAGAGGTACTCTTACAGATGTCATTGAAGCTCGTGCGAAGGCCACTTCAACAACTATAGATGTGGAAAATCTAACGCCAGAAAAAATGGCTGCTTTCCAGGAAGTGCAAACAGGGTTATCATCGGCCTTATCACGTTTACTTGTTACTGTAGAAAGATATCCAGATTTAAAGGCCAATCAAAATTTCCTTGAATTACAATCTCAATTGGAAGGAACTGAAAACCGCATAAATGTAGCAAGGGATAGGTATAATGAACAGGTTAATATTTATGACATCTACACTTCAAAATTTCCCAATAAAATTTTAGCAGGCTGGTTTGGGTTTGATGAAATGGCGCGTTACCAGGCAAATCCTGGATCTGAAAATGCCCCCGATGTGAATTTTGAATTCAAGTAATTCAGCGCCTATGTCCAAAGTAGAAGATTTCTTAACTGCTGATGAAGAACAGGAGATTGTAGATGCAATTCTGGAGTCGGAAAAAAATACTTCCGGTGAAATCAGGGTCCATATAGAAACTTCCACAACAATGGATCCTTATATCAGAGCCCAGGAAGTCTTTCATTTGCTGAAAATGGATAATACCAAAGAAAGTAATGGGGTGTTAATTTATGTCGCTGTGGGTGATAAGAAATTTGTAATCTGCGGAGATAAAGGGATTGACAAAGCGGTTCCGGAGAACTTCTGGAAATCGACAAAAGATGTCATTCAGAACAATTTCAAAGAAGGAAAATATAAAGAAGGCATTATTAATGGAATCCTCATTGCCGGAGAAGAATTGAAGGCACACTTTCCGTGGAAACCCAATGACACAAATGAATTGAGCAATGAGGTATCTAAAGCTTAGTTTTATCTTGTTCCTGATGTGGGGAACCTCCGCTCTTGCTCAATTTTCGATCCCTGAAAAACCAAAACTTCAAACCAGCGTATACGATTATTATGGATTACTAGCCGATACGGATAAGAAAGCTTTGGAGGAGAAACTAATCAGTTATTCCGATAGCACTTCCACCCAAATAGTTATTGCCATTATAAAATCAACCGAAGGTGAAAATATTAACTACCTCGGTGCCCAGTGGGGAGAAGCATGGGGAATAGGACAGGCAGTAGAGGACAACGGCATTCTAATCCTTCTGGCGAGAGAAGACCGAAGAGTTGCCATTAATACAGGCTATGGCGTAGAGGCCACTCTTACAGATGCATTATCCAAAAGGATAATTGAAACTGTAATTATTCCTGAATTTAAAGAAGGTAACTACTATGCCGGATTAGATAAAGGATCCGATGCCATCTTTAGTGTGTTAACCGGTGAATTCAAAGAAGAACGCTCTCACAAGGATGATGGGAACTTCCCTTTTGGAGCATTTCTACCCATTATCATTTTTATCGTTATCATCATTATTCTTAGCAGTCGTAACCGAAGAGGTGGCGGAGGCAAAGGCGGGGGACGAAAAAAAGGTATGAATCTTTGGGATATTATCATTCTCAGCAATATGGGCAGAGGCGGATATAACTCTGGTTCTTCCGGAGGTGGATTTGGAAGTGGAGGTTTTGGTGGTGGTGGCTTTAGCGGAGGTTTCGGTGGCGGAGGCTTTGGCGGAGGTGGCTCATCCGGAGGATGGTAATCATATAGCAGGACAACATCTCGCCTTTCTCTATTTTTTCCTCATAAAGATAGTCACAGGCACTCCGGTATAATCAAAATGTTCCCGTAGTTTATTCTCCAAAAACCTCTTGTAGGGTTCACGAACATACTGGGGCAGGTTGCAGAAAAAAGCAAATTGCGGATAAGGGGTAGGAAGTTGGGTGATGTATTTAATCTTTACATATTTCCCCTTGTATGCCGGTGGTGGTGTATGCTCAATTATGGGCAGTAAAACATCATTAAGTTTTCTGGTAGGAATTCGTTTAGAGCGATTTTTATAGACTTCTACGGCTGTTTCTATGGCCTTAAAAATACGCTGTTTAGTATGAACCGACATAAAAAGGATAGGAACATCCGTAAAGGGTTCAATGGCCTGTTTTATTCTCTGGGTGTATTGTTTAACTGCATGAGTATCCTTCTCTACCAAATCCCATTTGTTAACCAGGATCACTATTCCTTTATTGTTGCGCTGTGCTAACCAGAAAATGTTTTCTACCTGTCCGTCAAAGCCGCGGGTAGCATCTAACAAAAGTAAGCAAACATCGCAGTGCTCAATTGCTCTCACAGAACGCATGACGGAATAAAATTCCAGATCCTCTTTTACCTTCGCTTTCCGGCGAATACCTGCCGTATCTACTAAATTAAACTCAAATCCAAAGCGGTTGTACTTAGTATCTATACTATCACGTGTGGTACCTGCTATGTCTGTAACAATATATCTTTCTTCGCCAATTAATGCATTAATAAAAGAAGATTTACCTGCATTGGGTCTCCCAACTACTGCAAATCTGGGTAGTTCATCATCAACTTCTTCGCTTTCTGGCAATACCTCAACCAGGGCATCCAATAATTCTCCCGTGCCGCTGCCGTTAATACTGGAAAGGTTGTAATAATCTCCTAATCCGAGTGCATAAAACTCCACAGCATCCTCAGCACGTTTGGCGTTATCTACTTTATTAACAGCCAAGAAAACAGGTTTTTTGGCACGGCGCAATAAATTGGCAACATCCTCATCCATACCGGTAATTCCGGTTTCTACATCTACCATAAAAATTATCGCATCTGCCTCATCAATGGCTAATTCTACCTGTTTATCTATTTCCTGCTCAAAGATATCATCACTCCCCAGGACATAGCCTCCCGTATCTATTAATGAGAATTCCTTCCCATTCCAGTCACTCTTACCATAATGCCTGTCACGAGTTACTCCGCTTATAGCATCTACAATGGCCTCACGTCTTTGTATTAAACGATTAAAGAATGTAGATTTCCCCACATTCGGCCTCCCTACTATGGCTACAATACCGCCCATACTTGCAAATTAGGGCGCAAAGTTAGTGTTAAAGAAACTAGATAAAAAATAAAAGATAGGGCATCAAACTATGATCTGTTATATTAAGATAATTTTGAGATGGATTTTTCCATAGAATTAGGTATCTTTTATGAGCAAACAAAACTGTGCATGAAAGCATTACCCAATGACATTGTTCTTAGGCCAAGATTCCAGCTGGTGCTTCCACAGTCAAAGGAAAGTGCACTGGAATCTTTCGAAAGGAAATGGAATGAACCTTTCCTGGTAAATCGAATAGATGATCATGTCTTTATAAAATTACAGAAAAAAGATATTCATTTTTGGTCTCCCCAATTACATTTGGAAATTAACGAAATAGACACGGAAAACTCTAAGGTATATGGCCTGTTCGGCCCTAACCCTACTCTTTGGACATTTTTTATGTTTTTACATTTTGGGGTGGGAACATTTTTTATAATCTTCGGTATTTGGGCCTATTCCAGTGCCTCATTAGACAAATCATATGGACTGCAACTGGGCGCTATGATCTTTATGGTTTTAATATGGTTCGTATTATACGCCTTTGGAAGAGCGGGTAGAAGAAAAGGTAAACCTCAAATGAACCAATTGTTCCATTTTATGAGAGAGGTTCTAAACTTAAGCTGACTTACTTCTGATCATACCCAAACCTGCGAAGTTGATTCGGGTTGCTTCGCCAGTTTTTGTTCACTTTTACATAGAGTTCAATATACACCTGCTTGTCAAAGAATTTTTCCAGATCCTTCCTGGATGCTACTCCTACTCTTTTTAGTGCAGCTCCTTTATGGCCGATAATTATACCCTTTTGGGAATCTCGTTCTACCATAATAACCGATCTAATCCGGATTATCTTTTCATCCTCCAAAAATTCTTCCGTTTCAATTTCAACAGAATATGGAATCTCCTTTTTATAGTGTTCCAGGATCTTTTCACGTATAATTTCGTTAACAAAAAAACGTTCCGGTTTATCTGTTAACTGATCTTTTGGAAAATATGGAGGCGCTTCGGGTAATAATTCCAAAATACGTTCAAATACTTCCTTAACGTTGAAATTTCTCAGGGCGGAAATAGGATGAATTTCTGCGGAAGGGAGTTGCTCCTGCCAATATTGTATTTGCTCTTCCAACGTTTGTTGATCTGAAGCATCAATTTTATTAAGTAATAGTAGTACTGGAATCTTGGTTTCTTTTAGTCTTTCAAGAAAAGAGGTGTCCTTTAATGCTTTTTCACCTATCTCTACCATGTAAATGAGGATATCCGCATCTTCAAAGGCAGATTTTACAAATTTCATCATTGAATCCTGCAACTCGTAAGCAGGTTTAATAATACCTGGCGTATCAGAAAGAATTAGCTGGAAATCTTCGCCGTTAACTATTCCCAGGATGCGATGTCTCGTAGTCTGGGCCTTTGCAGTGATTATTGAAAGCTTCTCCCCAATAAAAGCATTCATAAGGGTTGATTTTCCTACATTGGGATTCCCAATGATATTCACATAACCTGCTTTGTGGGCCATTATACTTTGATTTTCGAAAAATAGGTTTTCATCGCTACATTGACTTTTGGCGACAAATATAGTACAGCAATCATATTAGGAATTACCATGAGTGCAAAAGACAGGTCAATTAAATTCACAACGAGATCTACAGAAGCCACCGCTGCAAATGTAATACTACCCACGTAAATATAATTATACAGTTTTCCTACTTTAACATTAGTTAAAAATGAAAGGCATTTGGTTCCGTAGTAGGAATAGGTAAACAGCGTTGACAATGCAAACGCCGAGACTATGATCATTAATAGCACATCGCCAAAACCAAAGAGTGATTTCTTAAACGCAATCAGGGTCATAACAATCCCATTGCTCTCCGCATCCAAATAAGCACCACTTAAAATGATAACCACCGCTGTTAAGGTACATACTACTATGGTATCTATAAACGGTCCTAACATGGCTACCAAACCTTCCTGAATAGGCTCAGTTGTCTTGGATTGCCCGTGGTACATTGGTGCATTACCCACTCCGGATTCATTGGAAAAAACGGCTCGTCTTATCCCAATAATTATAAGACCCCATAAACCTCCATGCACAGCTGTTTTAAAATTAAATGCTTCAGTGAGAATTAGCTCTAAAGAAGGCCATATTTGCCCCGAGTTCATTGTCATAATAACTATAACTGCAAACAAATACAAAAGGACCATAAAAGGAACAATTGCCGTAGCCACTTTCGCAATTTTCTTTAAGCCCCCGAAAATGACAAAAGAGGTTATGATACTCAACACCACACCAATCCCCAGTTTCCAATTGAAATCGCCAAAAACGGCAATGGTTTCGTTGGGGTTAATCACCCCCATCAAGGTTTGGGTAAATTGGTTGGTTGTAAAAGCGGGCAGCACTCCAAAAAGTCCTGCAATACAAAAGAAGACTGCTAAAGGCCTTGCTTTTTTTCCCATGCCCAGAGTAATGAAATACATGGGGCCTCCCTGTAAATTTCCTTCACTATCCTTATCACGGTACATTATTGCCAGGCTACAGGAATAGAATTTAATACATATTCCTATTAAAGCCGTCATCCAAATCCAGAATACAACACCGGGACCACCCAAATAAATAGCAATGGCTACGCCCGAAATATTTCCGAGCCCCACTGTAGCCGCAACTGCCGAAGACAGCGCCTGGAGATGACTAACCTCACCAGGATCGTCGGGATGATCATATTTCCCTGAGGTTATTAAAATGGCGTGTTTAAAGTAGCGATATGGAAGTAATTTGGAGTACACAACCAGGTAAAGGCCTCCACCAACTATTAATAAAAGCATTACCCATTCTGTGTAAGGAAGTACGGCTGCTAGAAAATCATTAAATATCTCCATAAACAAACTAAAGCCCCGAAGTTATGGAATTTAAGTTTTTTGGGTGCGTGGTCGGGATAAATAATTCAAGCACTAAGTTTTGATTTAACTAAAAAAGCATCGTATCTTTGCCGTCCACATCGCGGGGTAGAGCAGTAGGTAGCTCGTCGGGCTCATAACCCGAAGGTCGCTGGTTCGAGTCCAGTCCCCGCTACAAAGAAAGCCATCAACGAACGTTGGTGGTTTTTTTATAGAACAAGTGAAACTTGTTTCAGCTTGGATGAGAAAAAAGCCAAACCATTGCGCAGCAATGATGGCTTTCTTTGTAAAGCCCTCCTCAAGGCCGATTCCTGAGCTAAGAGAAGGAATCAATCCAGGCCTTGTATAAAATTCCAAAACTTAAATTCCAAATTTCAATAGATGTAAAGAACAAAAGATCGTTTTCTTTGTAAAGCCCTCCTCAAGGCCGATTCCTGAGCTAAGCGAAGGAATCAATCCAGACCCTGTATAAAATTCCATCCCGATGCTTCTCCTTCGGAATACTATGGAGAAGGAACTATCGGGACCAATTTAATAAAAGTATCTGTCAGATAACTTCTATTGCGTTCTCAAATACTCTTCAAATATAGCTGTAGTTGGTCTTACTGGAAACGAAAAAAATTCAAGGAAATATTTACATACCTCGAAAAATTAAAGGATAAAACGTAAATTTATTAGAATTCTTATATTAAATACTTCACTCGCATTTTTACAATAGAATAATGAACAAACGGATAGTATTAATAGTATGGAAAAACAAAATATTCTGGGATTAAGAACAACTGCTTATAAGGTTGGTGCCATTGATAAAGCCAAAAAATGGTATACAAAAGCATTTGAGACTGAACCATACTTTGATGAACCTTTTTATGTCGGATTTAATATTGGCGGTTATGAACTTGGCCTTCTTCCTGAGGAGAATCAGCCTAACGAAAAACCGGAAAGCGTCCTTACCTATTGGGGAGTTAACGACATAGAAAAAGTTTACAATCACTTTCTTGAGGCTGGTGCTATTGAATATGAAAAACCGCATAGTGTTGGTGGGCCTCTTATGGTTGCAACAGTTAAAGATCCATGGGGAAATGTTATAGGATTAATTTATAATCCTGAATTTAAGTTGAAAGAGTAATTGAAAAAATTAAAGAATAAAAGCCTTAACAATGCATAAACTGTACTAAACAGTACTTAATACAAACCTTTAAACATAATTAAATAATGAATCCTATAATCAAAAATATTTTAGCTGTTCTTGCCGGGTTAATAATAGGAAGTTTTGTAAATATGGGTATAATTATGATCAGTGGTTCAATTATTCAACCTCCCAATGGAGCCGATGTCACTACAATGGAAGGATTAAAAGAATCTATTCATTTATTTGAACCTAAACATTTTATTTTTCCTTTTTTGGCGCACGCTCTGGGAACTTTAACAGGTGCTTTTCTGGCGACTATGATTTCATCAAATCATAAAATGAAAATTGCTTTAATAATTGGTATATTCTTCTTAATTGGTGGTATTACCAATATTATTATGCTTCCATCCCCTACCTGGTTTACAATTCTGGATCTTGTAGGAGCATATATACCAATGGCATGGCTCGGATTTAAACTAGTTAAAGTGTTTAAATAAAATTAGCAGAAAGATCATAGAGAAATAAAATGTCTGACAATAGCAAAAGCAACTTGAATAACTCCCTGTAGTCTTGATGTTGTTAGCTACTAGAGGTAACATTATAACTGAATAAATAAAACACGAATATTATGGACAAAGCACTTCGAACAATGATTGACAATATGCCTGAAAAAACGGGAAAATCATTAAATGAATGGAAATCTTTTCTTAAGGGAAAGTCGTTTTCTAAACACTCTGAAGCTGTTAAATTTCTAAAAGAAGAATACAATGTGACTCACGGTTTTGCCAATACAATTGTGACACTGTCGAAAGAAGAAAATATTACCCCTGTTGATCTTGTAAAAAATCAATATCAAGGGAAAGAAGATTTAATCCCGATTTACGAAAAACTCTTATCCGTTGTTAAAGGCTTTGGAGAGGATGTTACTATAAGCCCGAAAAAAGCAAGCGTAAGCGTTATTAGAAAAAAACAGTTCGCGCTAATAAAGCCTTCAACCAAAACGAGAATTGATTTGGGACTAAAAATAAAAGACAAACAAACAACAGACCGCTTGGAAAATTCCGGTCCATTTGGAACTATGTGCACACATCGCGTGAAATTATTGGAATTGTCTCAAATTGATAGTGAACTAAAAGAATGGCTGAAAGAAGCCTATCTAAAAGCGGAATAAAAACTATAGCCAAGAATGTTATCTTAGATTAACCGAAATCATTATCAAACAAAATATGATTAGACAATTTACGCATTAAGAAATAATAATAGTCGGAATTCGGGAATCGCTGGTGGTTATAAAAATATTACACTAATATTATTTTGAATGGAGAATCCAACTCAACTTGCAAATCGTTTTAAAGAGGTCCTTTTAAATGGTAAATGGATTGCCAATACGAATTGCAAGGATCAATTATCAAAAATTACCTGGAAACAAGCGACAAAACAAATTGGATCGTTAAACACAATTGCTGCTCTGACTTATCATATTAATTATTACATATCAGGAATTCTGGATGTTTTCGAAGGAGGAGATCTTGTAATTCGGGATAAATATAGTTTTGACCTGCCGGAAATAAAAACCAAAGAAGATTGGGATCATCTTTTAAATGAGATATGGACCAATGCAGAACATTTTGCAGATCATGTCGAAAATATGACTGACGAAAAATTAGAAAATTTTTTTGTTGAAGAGAAATACGGAACCTATAGAAGAAGTATTGAAGGTGTGATTGAACATAGTTACTATCATTTAGGACAAATTTCTTTGATCAAAAAGATGATACAGGAATCGGAATAAAATTTCCAACTAAAATGTTACGTTATCGTTGTTCCAATTACTCCACAAATCAGCTTGACTCGTCTGAACTTATCTTCCTTCAAAGTAGGCGCGACTTGTGGATTTGAGAATAGAATTATTTAATAAAATATTGGAACAGAATATCTTTAAACCATTAATATCACATCATGAAAAAAAGAAAAATTATTGCCTCTGTATTCATAATAATTGCACTAATACTTGGCTCAATATTTTTTTCAGAGATTGAGTTTCCTATGGGTATGGAAGGCTACTTTAAAACAGAGTATTACAGTCAATTTGGATCTTTGGCCATTTGTGTTGAGCTTCTGATTGCCGGTTTTTATCTGTTTTCTGGACATCCCAATACCAATTTCACCATGGCATTGTTTGCATTTACGGTAATGCTGGATCTTTTCTTTAACACAATTGGACTTATTACAACACTGTTACCTATCTATGCACTGGTCATCTTTTTGTGTTGTGCTGTATTTGCGCTCTGGCTGGCCTTTTCAAATGCATTTAGTCTGGGACGCATATCTTTAGTCGGCGCCATTGGCAGTTTTATACTAGGTAATGCCGTAGAACTGTTCTTCAATTATTTATAGCACATTGAAATTGACCTTTTAAAACAAACGGTGAAATCAGATGCAAGGATTTGCTGACAAACTATCTAATTATGACTACTAATATTAAAATACCCTGGTTAAAGATTATTGGATGGGCATTACTATTACACATTATTCTAATTGCATTATCCATTCTTGAAGTAGTAATTTTTTCGACCATAATAGAACCGGGACAAGAGCCAACATATTATGAGCAACATGCCCAGATAACGGCACCCTATATATCTATAATCTTTGGAATTATCCTTTTCTTCTTTATCTCCAGACTACTGGTTAAAAAGAGATACAACAAAAGAAAACTTATAGGATTATTACTCCCCGCCATTTACATCATAATGGACTTATTGTTCCTGCAGCTCTCAGATACTGATTGGGGGCAACAATTTTGGACTTTCATGATTTCCTTTATCACTAAAGTACTGGCTTCATATATCGGAGCTACTACTATTAAGAAAAACGAATAAATATGTCGAATAGCGCATAGTTTATAAAAACCAGATTCCTAAGTACAAGCAATTAAAGTTTGTGCTTTTTTTATACATTTATTCCAGCCGAAAAAGTGGTTACTTTAAAAAATACTGCTTTTTATATACAAAACTATTACCTATAAATATTAAGAATATGAAACTATCAATTTATGTAGTTCTTTTATTATTACTAGTAAAAGTAGATGCCCAAGAATCACTGACCTACCAAAAACCATCAGAGGAAATACTTGAGCTTGTAGATGTCCCTCGGGCACCATCAGTAATTGTAGATGACAACAAAGATTTTATGATTTTCCTTTATCGGGATACCTATAAAAGCATCGAAGAAATATCGCAAGAAGAATTGAGATTGGGAGGATTAAGAATTAACCCGAAAACCAATATTGGAAGCCGGGTGACTTATTATAATAATTTAAAAATAAAATCGCTCATAAATAATGAATCTGAAGTAATTCAAGTGAGTGGTTTACCGTCGGAGCCAAAATTGACCAATTTTAAGTTCTCTCCAGATCAAAAGAAAATTGCATGCACAAATACCACCTCTTCAGGAGTAGAAGTCTGGGTAGTCGATGTCATTAAACAATCTGCAAAAAAACTGACTGAACCAAAGGCAAATGCCAATCTTCGAAATGTGATAAACTGGTTTGAGGATGGTAATGCCGTCCTGGTGAAAATGATTTCCCCTGACAAGCAGGTACTTGTTGATACGAAGAACGTTGTTCCTACGGGCCCTACCGTTTCCGTGAATGACGGAAAAAAAGCGCAAAACAGAACATATCAGGATTTATTAAAAAATAAAAATGATGAGCATAACTTTGAACAACTTGCTTTATCAGAGCTTTACAAGGTTTCATTGGATGGAACAAGTGAAAAATGGCTGGAAAGTGATATGTACAATAGTATTATGTTTTCCCCGGATGGAGAATACGTAATGGTAACAACTGTTGAAAAACCATTTTCATACCTTGTGCCTTATCGCAGATTTCCTTCTAAAACAGTTATTTATTCGAAGGATGGCCAAAAGATTGAGACAATTCTTGAGGTTCCATTAATTGAAGATCTGCCAAAGGGTTTCATGGCTGTCCGTAAAGGAAAAAGAAGATTTAGCTGGCGGAATGACATGCCTGCAAGCTTGGTTTATGCCGAGGCCCGGGATGGAGGTGATCCTGAAAAAGAAGTCTTATACAGGGATGAAGTTTTTCAATTAGACGCCCCATTCAATGGAGAAGCCAAGAGTCTGATGAAAACCATCAACAGATATGACAGTACTGTTTGGGGAGATGAAGATACAGCACTTATCATTGATTACTGGTGGAATACAAGAAATACCAAGACTTATTTATACAATCCATCTGATTCCTCTGTCGAACCTAAAATTCTTTTTGATAGAAATTATCAGGATAGATACAACGATCCCGGAGATTTTGTGACAAAAAGAAACGAAATGGGCAGTGATGTCCTTGCTATGAAGGGGGGTGATGCCTTCCTCAATGGCGCAGGATATTCAGATAAAGGTCAGTTCCCCTTTATTGATAAGATCAACCTTAAATCACTAAAAACGAGCCGACTTTATCAATCAGAATATACAGACAAACTTGAAAACCTTACTAGTTATGATGTTGACAAAAGTGACCTCCTGGTCAGACTGGAATCACCTAATGAGTATCCTAATTATTTTATTAGAGACTTGAAGAAAAATCAGCTAAGGCAGTTGACCAACTTTGACAATCCTTTTAAAAGTATACAGGATATCCATAAAGAAGTAATTACTTATAAAAGGGAAGATGGCCTAGATTTATCGGGGACTTTATACTTGCCTGTAGGTTACAATGTAGAAAATAAAGAAAAGATGCCTATGATTTTATGGGCCTATCCTCGCGAATTTAAGGATCAATCAAGCGCTTCACAGACGACTTCAAACCCAAATAAATTTACCTTTCCTTATTACGGGTCGCCTATTTATTGGGTGACTAAAGGCTATGTTGTGCTAGATGGCGCTTCATTTCCCATAGTAGGTGAAGGTGATGATCAACCTAATGATACTTTTCGAACGCAATTAGTTGCAAATGCTAAAGCCGCCATTGACGCAGTAGATGCAATGGGTTATATTGATAGAACACGTGTTGCCGTAGGAGGACATAGTTATGGAGCATTTATGGTTGCTAACCTGCTTTCCCATTCCGATCTTTTCGCCGCAGGAATTGCGAGGAGTGGTGCTTATAATAGAACCCTGACACCTTTTGGATTCCAAAGTGAAGAAAGAAATTATTGGGAAGCTCCGGAAGTTTATTACACTATGTCTCCCTTTATGCATGCCGATAAAATGAAGACACCTTTACTTTTGACTCATGGTGAAGCAGATAATAATTCGGGAACCTATCCTATGCAAAGTATCCGATATTTTAATGGACTTAAAGGGTTAGGTGCTCAGGTAAGGTTGGTTATCTTACCAAACGAAAGTCATGGTTATCGGGCAAAGGAATCTATTCTGCATCTGCTTTGGGAGCAGGATCAATGGTTGGAGAAATATGTAAAGAACAAGCCTGTCAGCAACAACAAAAAAACAGAATTAAAATGATCATTTAGTAAGGTTGTTCTTTGCAATTAAGATTTGAAGGTTGATAGTAATCAATATTCATAAACGCATAATAAATTCTTCGAAAGAGGAAGTTTCTCAATTACTGGGCACATTATCCTCAAGAGAGGATAAGATTTGGCCCTATGAAAAATGGCCGGCGATAAGATTTAAAGACGGATTAGTCGAAAATGCAAAAGGAGGACACGGACCTATTGGGTATAGTATAACTAAATATGTCCCAAACGAACAAATTGAATTTAAATTTAATGCCCCGAAAGGATTTAATGGTGTCCACAGATTTAATATTGTTGAGCTAAAAAGTAATAAAACAGAGTTCAGACATACTATTGAAATGAAAACTACCGGAATTGGAATTTTAACCTGGGTATTTGTTATTTATTGGCTCCACAATGCGTTATTCGAAGATTTAATGGATAAAGTTGAAAATCAATTCGTAAAAGATCCTAAAAAGCATAAATGGATTCTATGGGTTAAACTTCTAAGAAAAGTATTAAAACCGTAAAGTGGAAAAAGTGAATAAAACTGTACCCAATAAAAAAATAATGTACAAAGAGTTTGAAACGGAAAGATTACTTATTAAGCCAACTTCAGTGGGAGATGCGGAATTTATTTATCAGCTTATGAATACTCCTAAGTTTATTAAATATGTTGGAGATAGAAAAATTAAATCAATTGAAGAAGCAGAAAACTATATACAGCTTAAAATGCTTCCTCAATTAAATGATCTGGGGTATTCCTATTACTCCTTAATAAGAAAGTCAGATGATTCCAAAATTGGTACATGCGGACTTTATGATAGAGATGGAATGGATGGAATAGATATAGGATTTGCACTTTTGCCTGAATATGGAGGATTAGGCTATGCATATGAGTCAGCAAATAGATTGAAGAAAGCTGCTTTTGAAGAATTTGAAATTGAAGAAATTAAGGCAATTACATCAAAAGAGAATATTTCCTCTCAAAGACTTTTAGAAAAATTAGGACTAGAAATGACAGGTACAATTAAACTACCAAATGAAGATGATGAACTATTATTATATATAATACACAAAAAAAGGCTACAATACTAAGAATACGGCATTAAAACAGGTATCCATTAAAACCTCCTAATCGAAAGAAAAAATAACTATTGAAACCAAAAGAAGTAATATTAAGAGAACTCCATCTATCTGATATTTCTCAATTAGCAAAACTTGCTAATAATAAGAATATATGGGTTAATTTAAGAGATTCTTTTCCTTATCCCTATGGTGAAATTGATGCAAAGATTTTTATAAACTCAGTAATTGAAGAAAAACCTAAACAAAATTTCGGAATAGAATACGACGGCGATCTCTGCGGCGTAATAGGATTAATCATTCAAAAGGATGTATATAGAAAATCAGCAGAAATTGGTTATTGGATTGGAGAGTCCTATTGGGGTAAAGGAATTGCAACCAAAGCGATTAAATTAATTACCAAATATGGGTTTGAGGACTTAAAATTGGTTCGAATTCATGCAGGTGTCTTTGAATTTAATATTGGTTCAATGAAGGTGCTTGAGAAAAACGGATATAAAAAAGAGGGTGTTTTTAAAAAGGCAATATTCAAAAATGATAAAGTTTTAGATGAACACAAATACTTCAAATTAAACAAATTCTAATACTGCCTTAAAAATAGTTTTATTTTAAAATAGAGCATAACAAATAGTTGTTCTTTAAGATGCTGAAAATGAACAGGTACATATTAATACCATTAGTAATTGTAATCATATTGATTTCAATTTTCATTGTTGTTTCTTCAACTCTTACCGCAGTTATAGTATTCATACCTGGAATTATTCTTACCTATTTAGTTTATTTAAATACATTTTATAAGAAGACACCAACTCCTGAAAGAATATTACCCTTATACTTATTATTATTGGGAATTCAATTTCTCCACTTTACTGAAGAGTATTTAACAGACTTTATTATAGAAGTACCCCAATTATTAGGCCAGGAAGCATACCCATTAGACTATTGGTTAGTATTTAATATGGTGGCCTATTTCATTTTTATTATCGGAGGTATCATTTTGTTTAAGCAAATAAAGGAGTTAATGATAATTCCATTGTTTTTCATCCTGGTAGGAGTATTATTGAATTCCATTGGACATATCTTGATATCAATTTATGTTGGAGAATATTTTTCTGGATTATATACGGCTTTAATTTATATAATAATTGGTCCAATATTAATGAAAAGAGTTTTGGATGAAACAAAAACAATTATTCAGGCTTAGAAAGTTAGAAAGATAAATAAGAAAAGAAATGTGTCAAGATGGAAACTTTACTTAAAGAAATTAAAAAATGTCAGGTCTGTTTACCTTTTTTAAATAATGGAGTAAATCCGGTAGTCTCGGCACACCTGAACAGCAAAATCGCAATAATTGGCCAGGCACCAGGTAGCATTGTACATAAAACAGGTATTCCCTGGGATGACCAAAGTGGAAAAAGATTGAGACAATGGCTCAACGTCAGTACCGAAACTTTCTATAATCCCGAAATTTTTGCATTAATACCAATGGCCTTTTGCTATCCCGGGAAAGGCAAATCAGGAGATTTACCACCAAGACCAGAATGTGCTCCTTTGTACCACAAAAAGTTGCTTGAACACATGAATAAGATAGAGCTTGTTATACTTATTGGAAGTTATGCTCAATCCTATTATTTAGAGGCTCGCAAAGCAAAAACATTAACGGAAACGGTGAAAAACTATCAGAAATATCTTCCCGGATACTTGCCCTTGCCCCATCCTTCGCCTAGAAATAACATTTGGCTGAAAAAGAATCCCTGGTTTGAATATGATCTTATCCCTGTCCTGCAAAAGAAAATTAAACACCTTTCCTAATCTTCTAAAAACTCCAGGCATTTCCAAAATCGGTAAGCGGAATACCGTCCAGGGTTTCTCCCGGCATAAGATCATAACTCGGTACATTTTTTCAATTTTCTTCACTGAATTAGTAAATTTCAAAATAATTACATTTGTGGCAAATAGATCAGCAAATAATATCAAAGTTTCATTAACTTAGGGTTTCTTAAACCAGTAAAGCCGATTCAAAAAAATCTGTCACCAATTACACTTTAAAACATGAAAAAAAACTACCCCCTTTTGAACCATTTAATATTTCTTACTGCTCTATTTGTTTTTGCATTTATAATTCAAAGCTGCAATCAGGCACCCAAGGAAACGGAAAAAGAACCCATAGTGATGGTTGAAAAGCCCGAGTATTTTCTGCTCCGTCCTGAAACGGAAAAAGCCTATGGATATTCACATGCTGTGAAAATTGGTAACGACATTAAAATTTCGGGTGCCGTAAGTATGGACGATGCCGGAAATCCAACCGCTGTAGGAGATTTAGAGCAACAAATGAAAAATTGCTATTCGGATCTGGACAAGATATTAAAGCATTATGGGTGCACTTTTGATGATGTTGTTGTTGAAAATGTATTTACAACCAATATGCCTTTATTTCTAGAGCTTGCAGCCTATCGTAACACAATTTACACCAAGCAATTTCCTACAGGTTCCTGGCTTGGCGTTAGGGAATTGGCATTACCCGAGTTCATGATAGAAATTGAATTGGAAGTGCATAAAAGCGAATAGATATTCCCGTAGAGTACACTTTGAGAAGTCTTTTCAGAGAAAAATATGTCCACAATCTATATCTAAACAAGTTTAAATGAACTTAAATCAAATTACCGTACCATCCCTTGATTTGACTAAATCTATTCCATTCTATGAAAAGATTGGATTAAAACTAATCGTTAAGGCCTTACCGCATTACGCAAGATTTGAATGTCCTGATGGGGAAAGTACTTTTTCCATACACCAAACCGAGAAACTACATTCCGAAGATGGAATATATGTGTATTTTGAATGCGAAGATCTGGATGAGTACGTAGGTAAGCTATTTTCCAAAGGAATCGAATTTGACGAATTACCTAATGATAAACCTTGGTTATGGAGGGAGGCCAGGCTAAAAGATCCTGATGGTAATCAATTAATACTGTATTTCGGAGGAGTGAACAGGAGGAATCCGCCCTGGAAAATTTGAATTTTTATTTGAACGTGATAATTCCCAGCTAATTGTTAATTAGTTTTTTAGTTATTTGCTGAAACGAGCTTAAAAATATGCCCGTATCAACGGAGTATGCGATGTATTGAACACCAATTTTCTCCCACTTTCTTGCATCTTCTACGGTTTCCACAAAAGTGCCAACTACCTTACCACTTTTTCTGGCCAGTGCAACAGCAACTTCCATGTGTTTTACAACCTTTTCATGGTGCACCTGCCCAGGAACACCACAAGATTGCGACAAGTCATAGGGTCCTAAAAAAATAACGTCAATACCATCATAAGTGAGAATAGTTGGTAAATTCTCCAGACCTCCAACGCCTTCGATATGTATAATAGTTAATATGCTTTCATTAGATCTCCCAAAATGTTCAGCTTTATCAATTGCAGTATAATCTCCAGCCCTTACATATCTACACATACCACGTTCTCCATTAGGATGAAACAGTGCAGATTTCACTACTTTCCGTGCATCCTCGGCTGTAGATATCTGAGGAACCTGAATACATTTTGCTCCAATATCCAATACGCGCAGAATAGATGTCTCATTATTTTCTTTAACCCTTACCACCGCCGTGATGCCTCTTGCTTCTGCTGCTCTTACCATTTGCTGAACGGTTTCTATACTATATGGTCCATGTTCCATATCTATAATCACAAAATCAAAGCCTGCCAAAGCCGCTAATTCAACAACAGCGGGGTCCAGCATCTTACAGAATGGCCCAAATACAGTTTTGCCTTCTTCTAATGCCTTTTTCAAAATATTAATTTTCATGGTTTTTATTGGTTTAATATTCTATTAAGTTCTCCTGGTTTAAATAAGTACCAAATCTTAGTTTGCAATTAAGGATCCGGAGTATAAAGTAAAGGGAAAAATTTACCTTGCATTTTGCTTCCCTTTGGAATTATTGGCACCCCGGATAAGAGTTCATCATCGGTATTGCTCACGGTACCATCTGCAAATACATTGATCACAAATGCCCGCCTGCTCATTTCAGAATTATTTTCATAGGAGCCATGAACCATTAAAGGATGATGAAAGGTTCCATAACCCTTTTTCATTTCTATGGCAACGGGTTTAAATTCCTTTTTTTGTTCTTCAGTGAGATATTTCATTAATCCGTTCATATCACCAGCTAAAGAAGGTGCATCCAGCAATCCCCATTTATGACTTTTAGGCACATAATGCAAACACCCATTTTCAATTGTTGCGTCATCCAGGCCTGTCCAGCAGGTTAAATGCTGCATGGCTACTGTACGCGTCCAATACGAATAGTCCTGATGCCAGGCCACTACACCACCGTGTTTGGCCGGTTTATAAAATAATTGATCATGCCAGAATCTGACCGGTTTATTTTCCAATAACTGATGTGCAGCCATAAGGAATGCCGGATTCCAAAGAATATCATGAAATCCATTGGTAATACGCCATTGTCCCAAAGAATGAAATAAAATAGAATCAGAATCCTCAGATTCATTGCTATGAAATTCATAGAATAAATTGTGAGCAGGATGTTTGGGATCTATAACCTCGGCCAATTGGCTACGCAAGACTTCAATTTGATCATCTTCCAATAATTTAATTCCCGACAAATATCCAAATTCATGAAAATGAGCTACTTGTTCATCGGTCAACCTGTATTGATCCCATTCTTCGCGCGACTTGGGTTGTTTAAAAAGCTCGGATACCATTTCATGATAATCCGCAAGGTCTCTTATTGCTGCCATATCTAAATTTCTAATGATTTATCTTCGAATCAAATTCATAGAACTAATTTTAAGTTACAAATAGTTTTGGTTATTTGATAAACTTATTAAAGAACCGTAAACTGTCTTTTATGTGCTTCTGCCAATAACCCCATTCGTGCCCCCCTGTAAATTCCTCATATTCATGGGCTATTTGGGCCTTATTTAATTGATCGTGCAGAAGTCGGTTATGATTAATTAGTAAATCTTCGGTTCCACAATCAAATCTCAATTGAGGTAAATGTTCTTTTCTGTCAAGGGCCAACTCTAAAACGGATTCCTCCTGCTTGTTAATCTGCTCGTACTCCTTTAGTGATTCCTCTACGAACAAAGACATTTGCTCTATTTCAGTAATTGACGAATGTGCAGATACTGCCTTGAATTTATCCGAGTATTTGATTCCTAATCGCAGCGCCCCGAAACCACCCATGGAAAGCCCGGAAATATATAGCTCTGATTTCTCACTAACCAATGTAACGTTATCAATAACAGCCCTGGTTACATCTTCCACAATCCACTTTTCAAAATCAAAATCAATGTGCGGCAGATACGCCGAACCGTCCCCCCAAAGTCCGTCGGAAGGCATAGCAATGACCATTGGCTCTAGCTCCTTCTTTTGAATCATGTCCCATGCGGTAAGATGTACACCCCCCTTTTGCGACCACACCCAGGCACTGCCATATACCCCATGAAGAAGAATAACTATAGGGATGTCTTCTAGGCCTTCTACAGGAGGAACAAAAAGACAAATATCACCCCGGCCTTTTAAGTTTTTGCTTTTTACTGTAATAAAACTTAGATGATTACTTTCAAAAGCCGGATTTGATTTTTCAATAGTTCTGAACATCTTTAAAATTAATCAAATAGAATAACACCTTTGGCATTTCTTCCAGCCAACATATCGTCAAAGGCTTCTTGCAAATGATCCAAATCGTAGGTTTGCGTTATCATTTCGTCAAGCCTTAATTCACCAGATTCATAATGGTCAATGATTTTTGGAAAATCAATCTGAGGATTGCATCCGCCATATAAAGGGTTTATATAAATTTTATCCCATTCAAATAAATTCATGTCGATGGTAATTTCCTCTTCAATTCCACTTACCTGGACCGCTGTACCCGCATTCCTAACCATTGCCAAGGGTGCTGCCCCGAGCTCCGGAACAGCAGTACATTCAAAGGCATAATCTGCTCCCCTGCCTTCAGTCAATAACTTTACAGTTTCAGCCGCGTTCAATAATCCTTTATCTTCTTTACGGGCAAGAATAAGGTCTGTCGCACCAAACTCTTTGGCCATAGCCAGTCTTTGTTCATTTATGTCAATAGCGATAATCATGGAAGCCCTACTCAACTTTGCTCCCTGAATAATGCTTAAACCAACCCCACCCGTACCTAAAACCACAACGGAACTATTGGGTTTTACTTTTGCAGAATTCATAACAGATCCATATCCGGTCATTACCCCACAACTGATTATACTGGCCGATGCAAAAGACATATTCTCTGCTATGTTTTTTACAACTGCTGATGCCTTTACAAGAGTATATTCCGATAAAGTCCCAATATTAAAAGAGCGCTCAATGGGTTTGCCTTTCCATAAGGTTCCTTCTAAATGTGCATGTCCGTTGGTATACCCATTGGCACCAGCTACGACAGGGGAATTGTTTTCACAAATATGTAGATTACCTAAATTACACTGGAAACAATTATTACATGGAGTAGCCCAATTCAAAATAACAGAGTCCCCCACAAGAAGACCTTTAACATCCCTGCCGATCGCCTTAACCACTCCTGCCCCCTCATGACCTAATATCAGAGGTTTTCCCCAATTTAACGAATCATAATCTGTGTGGCATAAAGCAGCTGCCTTAATAGCCACCAAAACTTCATCTGCTCGTGGTTCACTAACCACAATATTTTCAATAGTGAAATTGCCATTTCCGATTGCAATGGCCGCTTTGCATTTTAGAGGCATAATTCAGATGTTACGCATTACTTTAATAAATAGTTTAAACTTAAATCTTATTCCTAAAAAAAATTATGAGTGCTCAGATAAGAAAAATAACCGGTCTCTTCAAAGTTCGTTTAAAGTATTCAATTACAAAAATGATGAGTTCACCTTGAGTTATATATGGTTTCTATAACTTTATAAGGCAAATAAAAATAATTATTTAATTTTTTTAAATTAGTTTAGTAAAGAGTGATCTTAATGGTGTGTTTCTTTCAAAATTATAAAAGCTATTGATGAAGTATATTGTATGTGAAAAACCTGGTCGGTTTAAACTAAAAGAAAAAAGCAAACCTCAAAAAATAGAAGGACAAGCCATTCTTAATGTAAAGAAAATTGGGATTTGCGGAACTGATTTACATGCATATTCGGGAAACCAGGCATTTTTCACCTACCCCAGGATATTAGGACACGAGCTGGCAGCTGAAGTTATAGAAATAGTAGAAAATAAGCAAAATATCAAAGTTGGTGATAAGGTAATTGTAATGCCCTATATCAGTTGTGGACACTGCATTGCCTGTAAAAATGGAAAAACCAATTGTTGTACGGATATCAGGGTACTTGGAGTGCATACCGATGGCGGGATGCAGGAACAAATTTCGGTACCCACGAACCTTTTGATCCCTGCAAACAAATTAAGTTATGCTGAGATGGCAATTGTAGAACCCCTGGCAATAGGAGTTCATGCTAATAGAAGGGCTAAAATTCTAGCCAATGAATTTATTGTTGTCATGGGTTGCGGCCCAATTGGAATAGGCATAATGAAGTTTGCTCAGATCATAGGGGCCAAAGTAATTGCAATGGATATAGATCCCGGAAGATTAAATTACGCCAAAGATAAATTTGGTATTGATCATACTGTTTTGGCTGGTGAGACGGCCGTGGATATTATCGCAGAAATTACTAACGGTGAGATGGCCACTGCCGTCTTTGATGCTACGGGCAATAGGGAGGCACTGGAGAAAGGCATAGATTATATGGCAAATGGAGGCCGATATATTTTGGTTGGTCTATCTAATGGGAAGCTTGAATTTGAACATCCGGTTTTACATGCAAAAGAAACCACAATAATGTGTAGCAGAAATGCTACCTTGGAAGACTTTGAAGCTGTAATAGATATTTTAAAAAATGGTAAATTTCCTGTGGATTCTTTCATAACTCATAGTGTGGGCTTTACCGAAATGATACATCACTTCGATAGTTGGCTGGACCCGACAAACGGCGTGATTAAGGCAACAGTTAATTTTTAAAATAATAAAAACGAATTTTTGCATGAAAAAAGTAGTGACTTTTGGGGAAATCATGTTGCGTCTGGCACCCCCGGGATTATTGCGGTTTTCCCAAACTAATTCTTTTGATATAATATACGGAGGAGGAGAGTCTAATGTAGCCGTATCATTGGCCAATTATGGTGTTCCGGTTAGTTTTGTAACACGTTTACCGAAGAATGATATTGGAGAATGCGCTTTGATGGAAATGCGTAAAAGAGGTGTTGGGGTAGATGACATTATTTTTGGTGGAGACCGATTAGGTATATATTTTCTTGAAACAGGAGCGGTATCCAGGGGTAGTAAAGTAATTTATGACAGAGATCATTCGGCTATAGCTGAAATTAAATCGGGTATGATCGATTGGGAAAAGGTCTTTGAAGGAGCAGAATGGTTTCACTGGACGGGTATCACACCAGCCATTTCACAGGGAGCTGCAGATGTATGTCTTGAAGCTGTACAAAAAGCCAGTGAAATGGGAATAACTATATCCACCGACTTGAATTACAGGGCGAAGCTATGGAAATATGGAGTTGAACCCGAAGGAATCATGACCGAACTAACCTCATATTGTGATATTATTTTGGGAAACGAAGAAGATGCAGAAAAACATTTTGGAATTAAACCGGAAGGTTTGGACATCACTACGCAGGGGCATGAAGTAAAAGCCGAGGCATTCCTCTCGGTCTGCCAACAAATGATAGAAAAGTTTCCCCGGGCAGAAAAAGTGATCACAACGCTTAGGGGTTCACTTTCTGCTTCACATAATACCTGGGCTGGTGTAATGTACGATGGCAAGACTTTGTTTGAATCACCCCAGTATCAAATAACCCATATCGTGGATAGGGTTGGTGGAGGAGATTCTTTTATGGGTGGATTGATCTATGGATTATTAAAATACCCCGAAGATGATCAGAATGCTCTAAATTTTGCTGTAGCAGCATCCTGTTTAAAACACACGATAAAGGGAGACGCAAACTTAGTGACGGTGGAAGAAGTCCAAAAATTAATGGGCGGTGATGCCTCAGGTAGAGTAGCTAGATAATTATTTAATAATATACAATGGCAAAATATTCAAGATTAGAAGTGGCAATGACAATCCGCGAAAGTGGGATGATTCCCTTGTTCTTTCATTCAGATGTAGAATTAGGCAAAAAAGTGATAAAAGCCTGCTATGAAGGAGGTGGAAGGTTAATGGAATTTACTTCAAGGGGAGATTTTGCACATGAGGTTTTTGCTGAACTCAACAAATTTGCACTGGCTGAATTGCCGGGGATGATAATGGGTGTAGGGTCAATAACAGATGCCGGGGCAGCCTCTTTGTATATGCAATTAGGGGCCAATTTTATTGTCACACCTGTCCTTCGGGAAGACATTGCACTTGTCTGCAACCGGAGAAAAGTACTTTGGTCTCCCGGTTGCGGTTCACTTACAGAAATTGCCAGAGCAGAGGAACTGGGTTGTGAAATAGTAAAGCTTTTCCCGGGCTCAACCTATGGTCCTGGATTTGTAAAAGCGATTAAAGGACCATCTCCATGGACAGATGTTATGCCTACAGGGGGCGTAAGTACTGAAGAATCTAATCTCAGAGAGTGGTTTGAAGCCGGTGTCACCTGCGTGGGAATGGGATCTAAATTAATATCTAAGGAAATTCTCGCCCAAAAAGATTTTAAGAAGTTGGAAGAAGATGTAAAGAAAACCTTGGAAATAATTAAATCTGTAAGGAGCTAATTAACCATAAGATATGTCCAAAAAATATGTTCAAATAGATCCCAGGGATAATATTATCGTTGCCATTACAGACCTTGAAGAAGGCACTGCAATTGATATAAATGGGGTGAATATTATTTTAAAGGAAAATTTAAGGGCAAAACACAAATTTGCAGGGCAAAATTTTAGTATAGGTGATGAGATCTATATGTATGGTGTCCTTATTGGGAAGGCTATTATGCCCATACTTAGTGGTTGTGCGATAACAATAGATAACGTCAAACATGCATCCTCAGCATATAATAACACAAAAGAAAACTTTAAATGGAACGCACCAGATGTTTCAAACTTTAAAGAAAGAACCTTTATGGGGTATCACAGGGAAGACGGCAGTGTTGGTACTGCTAACTACTGGTTGATTATTCCTATGGTATTCTGTGAAAACCGGAATGTAGATGTCCTGGAAGCAGCTCTTTCGGAAGCATTAGGGTATATAACCAAAAAAGATTTTGCTGTGGATACCCAGGCCTTAATAAATAAGTATCATTCCGGGGCGAGTGAAGAAGAAATATATGCTACAGCTATCATTCATACCAAAGATGAAATATCCAAAAACAGGGTGTTTTCCAATGTTGATGGAATAAAATTTTTAAAACATGACGGGGGTTGTGGCGGAGTCCGCCAGGATTCTGAAGCACTATGTAATCTTTTAGCCGGGTATATTACAAATTCAAATGTAGCCGGAGCCACAGTATTAAGTTTAGGTTGTCAGAACGCAGAAGTTGATACATTGCAAAAGTCGATTGAGCAAAAGGACCCAAACTTTTCAAAACCAGTAGTTTATCTACGGCAGCAAAATAGCAGAAGTGAACGTGAATTTATTGAAGAGGCTGTAAAACGCACCTTTATAGGATTAACTAAGGCAAATAAAACAGAAAGAAAGCCAGCTCCATTAAGGAATCTGGTTTTAGGATTGGAATGCGGTGGGTCTGACGGATTTTCGGGAATTTCAGCCAATCCGGCATTGGGCTACGCTTCGGATCTATTGGTTGCATTAGGAGGTACAACAGTACTTTCAGAGTTTCCGGAATTAAATGGAGTTGAGCAAGAACTTATAAATAGATGTGAGACCGATGAAGCTGCAAAAAAATTCGCAGCACTTATGGATTCTTATTCTGCGGCAGCCAAAGCTGTGGGTTCCGCTTTTGAGAACAATCCTTCACCGGGCAATATTAAGGACGGCCTTATTACCGACGCTATGAAATCTGCAGGGGCAGCGAAAAAAGGAGGGACTTCCCCGGTGGTTGATGTTTTGGATTATACTGAAAAAATTACGAGGTCCGGATTAAACCTTCTATGTACCCCTGGAAATGATGTGGAAAGCACAACGGGACTCGCTGGTTCGGGATGCAATATTATAGTGTTTACAACTGGGTTGGGGACTCCAACGGGAAATCCCATAGCTCCTGTTTTAAAACTCTCAAGTAATACCCATTTGTATGAAAAAATGAAGGATATCATCGATATTAACGCAGGTACGGTAATAAGTGGTGAAGATAGTATTGAAAGTATGGGGAGAAAAATCCTGGAGTATATGATTGCAACTGCGAGTGGGGAACTTGTGGCGAAAGCTGTTGTCAAAGGACAGAACGATTTTATTCCATGGAAAAGAGGCATCTCATTATAAGCCTGAAAAAAGTGCCTAATCAACTCAAGAAACTTAAGAACCAGTGAAAACATTAAGCAGAAGAATAGTAACCACCCATTCACATCCCGAAAGGGTAATACAATTTGGGGAAGGAAATTTTTTGAGAGCTTTTGCCGATTGGATGATTCACGAAATGAACAAAAAAGTGGGCTTTGATTCAGGAGTAGTGGTTGTGCAACCCATAGCTCATGGACTAACCAAAATACTAAGCAATCAGGATGGGTTGTATACCTTGTACTTAAACGGGATAAAAAATGGAAAGGCGGTTAGCGAATATCAAATCATAGATTGTATCCAAAGAGCTATCAACCCTTATGAAAATTATCCTGTTTATTTGACAAATGCCGAGAACCCGGATTTAAGATTCGTCATCTCCAACACCACGGAAGCTGGAATTGCTTATCATAAAGATGATCAGTTAAAAGATGCCCCACAGCAAAGTTATCCGGGAAAACTGACAGCGCTATTATACAGGAGATTTCAGATTTTTAAGGGTTCATCTGATAAAGGACTAATTATATTACCCTGTGAATTAATAGACAGAAATGGAGATAGCTTAAAGAAAATAATTCTTCAATATGCAGTAGATTGGGAGCTAGGTATTGAATTTATCCGGTGGATAGATGAAGATAATATTTTCTGTAATACTTTGGTAGATAGAATAGTACCAGGCTATCCAACAAATAAAATCGATACCATTACAAAACAACTAGGGTACAGAGATAATTTAGTAGTTGAAGGCGAACAGTTTCATTTATGGGTTATTGAAGGACCAAATGAAGTTAAAGAGGAGTTTCCCGCCTCACAGTGTGGATTAAATGTTGTTTTCACAGATAATATGGAACCATACAGAACCAGAAAGGTGCGAATATTAAATGGAGCACACACTTCACTAGTCCCGGTCGGATACCTGTATGGAATAGAAAAGGTGCGGGAATCTTTGGAAGATCCGGTAGTAGGTGCATTTTTAAAAAATGCACTATTTAATGAAATATGCCCAACCCTGGATCTCCCCGATGAAGAATTATTGCGGTTTTCGAATGATGTTCTAGACAGATTTAAAAACCCATATTTAGAACATGCCCTAATGAGTATATCACTTAATTCCATTTCCAAATACAAAACCAGGGTTTTACCTTCTGTATTGGAATATATAAAAAGAAAAAAAGCGCTTCCCAAACACTTATTATTCTCTCTTGCAGCTTTAATTGCTTTCTATAAAGGAGAGAGGGATGGAGAGCCAATTAAGCTTGCTGATGATCCGGAAGTATTGGATTTTTTTCAATTCCAATGGTCACAAGTTGATGGTACAGAAGAAAGCATAACCAGAATTGTTAATTCGGTTTTATCCAATTTAAATTTCTGGGGCCAAGATTTAACGAAAATCGAAGGCTTGCAAAATGAAATTATTTTGGATTTGGATTCAATCTTTAACTTAGGAATCAAAGCTGCTATTTTAAATATAACGTATTTAGATCCCGGGCAAATTAAAAACATTCAGGTATATGAGGATTGAAACCGATGTATTTTTATAATCTAAAAACAGAAATATATGGATTTGGGAATAAAGAATAAGGTTGTTGTAATATCCGGTGCTGCAGGAATGAAAGGCAGTATTGGAGAAACCATATTGCAGAATTTAGTAAATGAAGGTGCTATTCCTGCCGTTATTGACAGGAATGACAGAGGTTATAAATACATTGAAAAAATTCAGGAAAAAGGTGTTGATGCCATCTTTTGTAAAACCGATGTTACCAATCCGAAGCAAATTCAAAATGCTATCGAAACTATCTCCAAAAAGTACGGGAGGATAGATGTGGTCATTAACAATGTAGGAGTAAATGATGGGGTAGGATTAGATGCATCATATGAGGAGTTCATGAATTCATTAAAACTAAACATGGTAAGCTTTTTTTTGCTAGTCAAACATGCCTTACCATTATTAAAAGAATCAAAAGGGAATATTCTGAATATCGGATCCAAAGTCGCTTTGACGGGACAGGGAGGAACATCGGGCTATGCCGCTGCTAAAGGCGGTGTTTTAGGGCTTACACGGGAATGGGCGGTAGACCTTATTCAATATGGCATTCGCTCTAATGCCATCATTATTGCAGAGTGCTGGACACCCGCATACAACACCTGGATAAAATCTATTGAAAACGGAGACACAAAACTAAAATCGATCATAAAAAAAATTCCTTTGGATAACCGGATGACAACGCCACAGGAAATTGCAGACACTTGTTTGTTTACTATTTCTGAAAAATCGTCGCATACTACAGGTCAGTTTATTACTGTTGATGGCGGTTATGTTCATCTGGATAGATCACTATTAACTCAGGACAATACCTAGTCCAAGAAGGAAATAAGCATTATGGAAAACAAAAAGAGAATACCGGTAGTCTCCAAACAGGTATTACTCCCTTTTATATTAATAACTTCTTTATTCGCATTATGGGGATTTGCAAACGACATAACCAATCCCATGGTATCTGCTTTTAAGAAGATTTTGGAATTGAACAATACCCAGGCATCCTGGGTTCAGATGGCTTTTTATGGAGGATATTTTACCATGGCTTTTCCTGCAGCTATGTTTATTAAAAAATACACTTATAAAAAAGGAATTATCCTGGGGTTGATCCTGTATTCAATTGGGGCACTATTATTTTATCCGGCTGCCGCTTACGAGGAATTTGGTTTTTTTCTTGCGGCCTTGTACATTCTTACTTTTGGGCTGGCGTTTTTGGAAACTACAGCAAATCCGTTTATTTTATCTATGGGTGATGTAAAAACAGCCACACGCAGATTAAACCTTGCCCAGGCCTTTAATCCAATAGGGGCCTTAACGGGTTTATTTGTAGCACAAACATTTATTTTGGGTTCTCTTCATTCAGATGACCTGGACGCACAGGGCAATGCTATCTATGACACCCTTTCAGAAACTGCTAAAACAGCAGTACGTACATCTGATTTAATGGTTATTCGTAATCCCTATGTCATTCTTGGCTTGTTTGTATTAATCATGCTTGTACTTATTGGACTCGTAAAAATGCCTGAGAAAAAAGAAGATGCCGGGGGTACAGTGGCTAGTGCAGTAAAACGTTTGTTCAAGAATAGAAAATTTGTTGAAGGCGCATTAGCTCAGATGTTTTATGTAGGAGCGCAGATTATGTGCTGGACCTATATTTATCAATATGCGGAAACTTTAGGAATTGACAACCGAAGTGCGGTGACCTATGCGTATTGGGCATTGATCCTCTTTTTGATTGGCCGTTGGATTGGCACCTATTTACTAAAATATATCCCTTCTGGTAAATTACTGATGTATTTTGCATTTGGGGCCATTGCTTTCACCTTAGGGGCAATTTACATTCCTGGTATTGCAGGTTTATATTCTTTGGTTTGCATATCCTTATGCATGTCGGTGATGTTTCCAACCATTTACGGAATTGCCCTGGAGGGAGTTGGTGAAGACGCAAAGTTTGGTGCAGCATTTTTGGTAATGGCCATTGTAGGTGGCGCCATTATGCCTGTCCTTCAGGGTTCAATTTTAGACTTTGGAGGTTCCGGATATACCGATATTGAAATTCTTGGTGTCCCGGAAGTGAATTTCTCATTTGTACTACCTCTCATATGCTTTATTGTTGTTGCCATCTACGGTTACAGAACTTTCAGAATTCATGCTAATTCAACCAAGATTTGGTCATAAAAACAAAATGGGAATATTTTTCTTACTGATTTTTTCTATAGAATCCTTATGTTTTTATGGGCTCACCACTAAGTACACTGGTTCTTACAAAACTTTCTTTTTTCCTATATGGCTGATATCCAATGTGTCGTTTAATTCTTTTTGTAAGCTTAATAAATCCTGAAAAAGATCATTAACTTTTGACTGATACCCCTCAACTTCGGAAAGGTCTTTCATTTCCTCAGGATCTTGCTCCATGTCATACAATAAAACCTTGTCCAACTCAGGATATACTATAAGTTTAAAACCATCCTTCCGGATCATTCTTTGTAAGTTTATATATGCACCATATATAGCATTATATTGGCTTTTATCCTGATAACCTTTTACCATATCCATTACACTATGAAAATACAGGTAACTTGGTTTCTGAACACCTGCCAATTCCAAACTTGTGGCCATAGCATCTTGCAAATAAATGTCAGAAGGATTTATTTTACCCCTTGGTATTTCTGGACCCATTATCATAAAGGGTACTCTTATACTATGATCAAATTGACTTTGTTTCCCCAATAATCCATGCCTGCCAATTGCCAACCCATGATCCGCTGTAAAAATGACATAGGTATTTTGCATTTGTCCACTTACTTCCAATCCATCCAAAATGGCCCCTATTTGATCATCCAAATGAGTTATAAGGGCATAGTATTCCTGGATGTGTTTTTTTGTAGCATATTCTGTTCTTGGAAAAGGGGCCAATGCTTCATCTCTTAAACCCGGACCGTTCCCAATGCCATCTTTAAATGGATATTCCGGCAACCAACTTTTTGGAATGCTGATATTTTCCAGCGGATATTTATCGAGATATTCCCGTGGTGCCTGACGGGGATCATGGGGTGCATTAAAGGCGAGATACATAAAAAAGGGTTTATCACTGTTTTTAGTGTTGGCAATGAAACCAAGCGCATCATCCTTCAAAACTTCACTCCAGTGTTTTCCACCTTCCCAATAACCTCCATACTTAGAATCCGCAGCTGACCAGCTTGAATCATTCTCACTAAGTGGCCGGTTGTAACCAACAGGCATAAATTTCGAAGCCGGTATATTTCTGCCTTCAATACTTTTTAAATTCTCTACCATTTCATCATTTTTCCATGCATCACGAGGCATCCCCGGCCTTACATTAACCACATTCTGAAAAACACTTTCTGCGTTAGCATCAATATGCCATTTTCCGGTCATATAAGTATCGTATCCCGCTCCTTCCATAAGTTTACCCCATGTTTTGTCTGTCCCTTTACCCACCAGCCATTCCTGCCTAAATCTATTGGCATTCCACACACTTCTTCCCGATATCATCATTGCCCGTGAAGCCACACAAACAGCCCCATTCCAGCCACCCATATTATAGGCATGGCTAAAGGTTGTACCCGCATTTACCAATCGATCTAAGTTAGGAGTCTGTATTTCTTTATTCCCAAACGCACTGATTGCCGAATAAGTCAAATCATCGGCGAAAATAAAAACGATGTTAGGTTGTGAATTCTCCTCTTTTTTTTGCTCTAAGCAGGACACCAGTGATACCAACAAGGCAAAAACAATTAATTTTTTCATATGGTTTCTTTCATTTTGTTTTAAGACAATCAATGGCTAACCTGGAAATAGGAGGATAAGCATTTTACGAACTGGATTGCACAGATTATAGATTCCTTGAGTGCCTAATATTCATGGTGCTCCCAACGAAAATCTAAAGTGCCATTGTACTAAATGAAATCATAATATATACCACAATAGCAATAATCAATACCGATGTAACAATATCTACCCAATTATAACTTGCCTTATTTTCTGCTCTTTGTTCAGCGCTAATTGTCCCAAAAGTAAGTCCTTGCAACTGACTTTGCGAGGGTGCCGGATACATCATACTTACTGCTACCGCAATTCCTATGCACATGGCAAAGAAATAAGCGCCAAAAACAAGCCAATTTATATCGGCTATGGCATAAATAAAACTCCCTTCAGTAAAACTGGATTTCACAATCTCCAGGGTTAGTTTCCCAAAACCAATGATAAAACCTCCAATTAAGGTGGCAATAGCACCGTTGGCATTAATGCGTTTATAAAAAATTCCCAATAAGAAAACTGCAGCTATTGGTGGGGAAATATAGGCCTGTACATTTTGAAGGTATTCATAAAGACCATCAGAAAGTGTAGTAATAATTGGAATCCATAAAAGACCGAGGCCTACCACAAAAAAGGTGGCGATTCGCCCTGTTTTTACCAATTCTTCTTCTGGTTTTTCCGGCCTAAGTTTTTTATAAATATCCAATGTAAATAAGGTGGAACAGGAATTAAATACAGAAGCCAGAGAACTCATTAAAGCAGCCAATAGGCCTGCTGCAACCAAGCCACGAAGCCCTGACGGCATTAAATTACTCATTAACACTGGAAAAGCCTCATCCGGACTGTCCCAGTTGAGTTTACCCTGCATTTTAAGTGCCAGTGCAATTACTCCCGGTATTAAAAAAAGGAATACCGGCATTAGTTTCAAAAGCGCTCCAAATATGCTTCCTCTCCTGCCCTCTTTTATATTTTTTGCCGAAAGCACCCTTTGAACAATTACCTGATCTGTACACCAATACCAAATACCAACAACTGTACTGGTGATAAAGAGCGGAAGCCATGGATAATCTGGATCTGAATTAGGGCGCCACATATTAAAATATTCCGGGCCTATAGTCTCCTTTAACTCACCCCATCCACCAACAGCATCTAAACCAAGGAAAGTTAATATTCCGGCACCTAATACCAATACAACCGCCTGAATAGTTTCTGTATATACTACAGCACGCATTCCTCCAAGTACTGTATACACCCCAGTAAGTACTACTGTAGCAACGGCGCCAATCCAAAAAGGAATTCCTAACAAGGCTGAAACTACTACACCTCCTGCATAGATAGTAACGGAAACCTTGGTCAATATGTAGGCAATTAAAGACACGACAGACAGGACCCATCTTGATCTGGAATCAAAGCGTTTTTCAAGAAATTCGGGCATTGTAAATACCCCACTTCGTGCATAGAAAGGTAGAAAAACCCAGCCAAGCATTAATACTATCCAGGCATGTAATTCATAGATGAGCAATGGCATTTTATCTCCTGCACCATTACCTGCAAGCCCAACCACATGTTCAGAGCCTATATTTGATGCAAAAATAGAGGCGCCAACTATAAACCATCCAATATTCCGTCCGGCAAGGAAATAGTCCTCAGTATTCTTCTGCTTTTGCTTAATAACCCACCAGGCCACTGCAAGTAATATCAGAAAATAGGTGATGATTACTGCCCAATCTAACGAATCAAGTCCTTTCATAAAATATACTATTATATGGCTATGCTTTTCAAAAGTGAAAAAAGAATAATTGGTACTAATTTAATTTTTCGGCCTGTAAGATAAACAAAACCGATTAACAAGAGTTATTTTGAATTTAGCAGAACACCGGTTAAAAAAGATAAGTAGTATTATTGAAGCTTAAAGCAGCATTTCAAAATATAAGGGGAGTGTTAAAAGAAGATCGAATGGAACATGCCAATTAGTAATATGGGGTTACTATTGAAAGTATGTTCTAATTACAAAGAAGGAATCTATTAAGAAATGTTTGTAGAAAGAACTATTGTTCCAGATTATTAGACTGGAAACTTTCAAGTTGGTTGTTATTGAATTGTGATTTAACTTCTATGGGATTACAGCATATCTCACAATCTTCAATGTAAAGCTGCTGTTCAATAGAAGGATCTAAAAGCATTGAAATTTCTTCCCAACAATAGGGGCACTGAAAATAGTGTTCGTACATTGAAGAGATTAAAAGTCTACATTCAATAATTGACCGGTTAATTGCAATAGCTCTAATTCCGCTAGTTTAGCATCGTATTTTGCAAGGTTTTTGGTTGTTTGAGCAGTTAAGAGATTAATTTGAGCCTGCCGGAATTCGATTGAGGTAATTCTACCCAGTTGGTATTGCTCTCTTGATCGTTCAAAATTATTCTGATTCGTTATAACCGCCTTCTCCTGAATTTCATATATCGCCAATCTATTTTCATAAGATTCCAGGGCATTTTCAATATCCCTTGCTACCTCAAGTTCTACCTGCTTTTTTAATAACTCCTGATTTTCGTAGGCTATTTTAGCATTGCGAACCCGAACTGTTGTGTTTCCTCCGTCAAAAAGGTTCCAGGTAAGACCGGCGTTGAGTAATAGATTTAAATTGTTATTGTTGGTTCCAGGAAAGAATGCGGAGGCAGCACTCTTATTTAAATTCCAGCCATATGAACCCGTCAAGCCAATCACTGGTAAATAGCCCGATTTACTTACTTTGATGTCGTATTCATTTATTGCCAAATTCCTCTCGGTTTGCAGGATGGCGAGGTTATTTATGGATACATCATCAACCATCGACTGTAATTCCAACATGGGGATAAAACTAATTAAGGTATCTACTTCAAATACGTTGGATACCTCCTGATTTAGTACAACATTTAAGTCGCGTTTGGTATTTTGCAATAATCGCTGGGTATTCAGGAGGATTATACTGTCATTAGTAACATCAACTTCCGCATTTAATACATCTAACTGTGTATTTTGTCCATACTCAAATGCGTATTGAGCCCTTTTAATCCGGTCTTTTGAAACCTCCAAAGCTTCTTTCTGTGCAAATTCATTTTCAGATAAACGGGCAACTTCAAAATAGATACTTAATAACTGAAGAATGGTGTTTTGGATAGTTTCCCTGGCCTGTAGTTCCGTTAATTGGTATTGTTCTTTTAGTCGCTTATAATTGTACCTGCGTCCTAAACCATCAAAAAGAATATAATTTAAATTTAGTCCGGCATTATAACGCTGCGCTTCTGCCTTATTAATTTCCACATCCGGCCTCGGATCTCCATTTTCATCTACTTGTCCGGGAAATTCTATGGAAGAATCATCCCTGATATAAGTAGCTCCAGCGGACCCGGTCAGGGTTGGTAAAAACCCCGTGTTTAAGACTCCCTGATTATTATCGGCGATTTCTACCGTATTTTCGGCAAATTTAATACCAAAATTCTGCTCTAACGCCAGTGCTATGGCCTCACTTTTTGATAATATATTTTCCTGTGCATTAGTATTAATACTTAATACTAAAAGCACAATGACCCAAATATGATTTTTCATTTATCTTTCGCTTGAAGTTCTTTAACGGGGTCTTTTACTTCTTTAGAAGTTGGCTGACCATTTGCTGATTCTTCTACCAATTTTGTTACAATTTGATCATGAAGGTTATCTTCTTCATTTTGTTCCTTTATGGCTCGCTCCACTTCTTCTTTTGACACTTTATTTCCTGAGAATAACCATTTATTATTCACTTTAACTTTATTACTAAAGGCTAGGAAAATTGGTAACATTATTAGTGTTAGAACCGTAGCAAAAGCAATCCCATAAGCAATGGAGATTGCCATAGGTATAAGGAATCGGGCCTGCCTGCTTTGTTCCAGCATAAGAGGAGCTAAACCTGCAATTGTGGTTAATGACGTCAAAAAGATTGCACGAAAACGAGAGCGTCCTGCTTCCATAAGCGCATTATCAAATTGCATCCCGGATCTGAGGTTATTATTAAATTTTCCTATCAGAACAAGTCCATCATTTACCATAATACCTATTAATGCGATAATGCCCAGCATAGAAATAATGTTAATTGGAAAATCATGAACCCAGTGCCCCCAGGCCACGGCAGTAAAACTAAAAGGCACTAATAATAGCAGCATTAAAGGTTGACTAAAACTTCGGAAAGTAAAAGCTATGGTCAAATACATAAGAAACAAAACAGTCAGACCTACAAATTGAAGGGATCCCATAAGTTTACCTGCTTCTCTGTTTTGACCTTCATAAGAAGGTGTAACTGTTGGATATTTCGACAGAATTTCGGGCATTATTTCAGTACGTATTTCAGTCATCACATCCGTAGCACTTACAACTTTAGCATCTTTAAGATCTGAAGATAATTGTATTTCACGCTGACCATCCAAATGATTTACGGCAACATCTCCACGTTCAATGCTATAATTCGCTATTTCCTTTAGGGGTATCCGACTACCGTTTGGGGTAACAATGCGCATTTCATCCAAATCGGTTATTGAAGATCTATTTTCACGATCATATCTTACCCAAACCCTTATCTCATCCTGCCCCCTTTGGAAACGCTGCGCCTGTGTTCCAAAAAAACCGGCTCTCACCTGATTCATAACCATTCTTAAATTTAAACCTAGCAAATAAGCATTTTCCTTGAGTTCAATTTTTATTTCTTTTATCCCTGCAGGATCATTATCCGAAATATCTTTTAAAGCAGGATTATTTAACATTGCTGTTTTTAACTCATCTTTAGCTCCTTTTAATTCCTGAATATTATAACCCAACAAGGATACCGAAACAGGGTCTCCACCAAAATTTCTTCCTGACCCATAGATTAAACTTTCTACACCAATAACTGGTCCCATCAATTCCCTTAATCTATTAGATACTACATCCGATGTTATCTGATTGGGTCGTTCTTCACCTGGTAACAGGTTTATTGAAAGGGTAGCTGCGGAAGCACCGGGGCCCAAATTTCTAATAACATTTTTATAAAGCACCTTGCCCGTACCTTTAAGATATTGTTCCGTAAGCTCCTGGTTAACTATTTCGGCCTTTTCTTCTATTAATGAAATTATGGAATCTGTTACACGCTCATTAGTTCCATTTGGCATAAGCAATTCTACCCTAACCTGGTCACTGGCAGTAGTTGGAAAAAAAGTCATACGAATTATACCTCCTCCAATAGATCCAAAGGTGATTATTAATGCAAATACAAAAAAGGAGAAAGTTAATAATTTATAGCGCATTGCAAATGCGAGTGTTGGAGTATAAGCCTTGTCTCTAAACCAGGACATAACGTCATCTCCCCACATATTAATAATCTTTAATCTTGCAAAAATTTTAGCTATCCCAGTCTTAGGGTTTGGATCTTGCCGTTGTAAAGCCTTGGAATGTGCAAGGTGGGCCGGGAGTATTATTAAAGCTTCAAGTAAAGAAACTAGCAAAGTAATAATGACAATAACAGATACCTCTGCAAAAAATTCTCCAATTCGACCGTCCAGAAAAAGAAAAATCGAAAAGGCCAAAATTGTAGTTACAATTGCTGTAACAATAGGCGGAACTACCTCGAGGGTACCTTCAAGTGCCGCCTGAATGGGGGATTTTCCCCTTTCATAATGCTGATAAATATTTTCAGCAATTACAATACCGTCATCAACCAGGATACCTATAACTATTATCATTCCAAATAAAGAGAGTATATTAATTGTAACGTCAAAGAACCCGGCGAAAATAAACATGGCCAAAAAAGCAATGGGCAGGCCAAATGCCACCCAAAATGCCAAACGTGTATTTAGAAAAACAGAAAGAAATAACAAAACCAAAATCATCCCCATAATGGCATTTTTGGTAAGTAATGCCGTCCTTTGATTGAGTGTTACAGAAAGGTCACGAACAACGTTTAATTGTACATTATTATATTTCTGATTAAAATCTTCTATATAATTTCTTACTTTTTCCGCAGATGAAGTAAGATCCTCGGTATTTGTACTTGTTAGAGTGGTGGTTACGGATAAATCTCCATTAAAGTAAGCAGCATTGGGAGATTCTGAGAAGCGGTCTCTTACAATTGCGACATCCTTTAAGCGTACCGTCTGACCTGACGCATCTGCTCTAATAATCAAATTTGAAAGTTCATCGCCATAATAGGACCTATTATTGGCCCTTATTAAATATTCTTCGGCATTAGTTTTAATATTCCCTCCTGTAACCAGAATATTAGCATTTGCTACCGCTTGAGCAACATCTGTAAAAGACATTTCATAGGCAAGTAAATTATTCTCGTTTACCGCTATTTCAATTTCCTCCTTCGGGTAGCCAGAAATACTAATTTGCGAGATTCCATCAATCCCTCTAATATCGTTTTCTATCTGTCTGGCAATTTGTTTTAATGTAGCCAGTGGAATATTCTTTCCGCTTATTGCAAAACTTATAGTTGGTCTAACCGGTTCTAATTTAGAAACTACTAATGGTTCCATACCTGTAGGAAAAGAGGGCACCCTATCTACAGCGTTCTTTACCTGCAAAAGCATGAAATCAACATCCCTTCCTTTTTCAATTTCTACATTTATCCTACCGCTATTTTCTGTGGAAGTAGAAGTAACTCGGTCTACTCCTTCTAATCCTTTTAGATTATCTTCAATTTTTAATACAATTCCTTCTTCTACTTCAAGAGGGGAAGCACCGGGATAGGTAATCGTGATAAGAATGTTTTTTGAATCAGCCAGTGGAAAAAATGATGACTTCAAGGATAATGCGCCTACAATTCCAAATACGAATATGGCCAGAATAATGACATTCACCGCCACATGATACTTAATAAAGTACTCAATTATTTTTCTCATTGGTTTAGGTTTTTAGCTGTATCTCCTTTAAATACTTTAACCAGCATACCAGCATAAGCTCCTACCACCGGTCTTGTAATAATGGTTGTCCCTTCCGGTACTTCTTTCAAAACCACTTTCTTATTCGAAAAATAAACTGGTTTAACATCAATAAGATCAAGAACTGAATCTCTAACCACAAAAATTTGATTATTCTCTAGTAGAAGACTTCTATCTATTTCAATGGCATCAGATTCTTGTTTGGCATTTAAATTGGCTTCTAAATACATGCCTTCTTTAAGATCCTTATTTCTTACATCAATGAAGGCCTTTATGGTTTGGGTAGCCTGATCTATACTTCCATTAATACGGGCAACTACTCCTTTGTATGTTTTATTCTGATCCAAATTTACCAATTCCACCTCTTCTCCAATTTTTAAAAGGTCGCTGTAAGTTTTACTAATAGAAACCTCTAATTCATAAATTTCCGTATTTATAAATTCTCCTAGTTTCTGTCCTGATCTCACCAGCGAGCCCTCAGTAACAAGAGCTTCCGTAAGTATACCGGTAAATGGAGCCGAAATGCGGTATTTTCTAAGACGCTGTTCCTGGTTTTTAACACTGTAATAATTTGTAAGAATTCCACGTCCGGAAATAAAGAATTTTTCTTTTTCGGTTGTCATTTCCGGAAGAGGCGGAGTAGTTCTATCCAGATCAAAACCAACTAAATATGCCTGCCACTTGGGAAATACTTCAGGGTAATCCAGGCGAAGATCGGGCATGATAGAGGTAATTAGATTGTATAAATTACTTTTGGAAGACTGTACACTGGCGTAGTATTCAGAGGCGTCAATTTTGATAATAGTTTCACCTTGACCATAAGGTTGTCCAGCTTTAAACAGTTTGTTCCCTTTTTGGAATACTCCCTGAACTTCGGCATAGAGTTCAACTCTCCTTTTTGCCCTTAAATTACCATTCGCAGGCACAATAATAGAAACTATTCCATTGGCCACAGTTTCTGTAAAAACAGTTTTTACTACTTTTTCTACTTTTGCCTTTGGTCTGGACTTGCTGTCAATAATTTGCTTAGCCAAAAAGAATGAGGCTATTATGATTAAGATTCCTAATATTGATAAAATTATTTTTCTCATTCCTTTGTCGTTAAATTTGGGCCTCTGCAGAGCTAATATTTTGTTGAATACGCTCCAGGATGTTTATTAGTTGAAATATCTCTTCTTCTGCAATATTTTTTTCCATGATTTTTTTTAGTCCAACTATTATGGGCTGGGTTCGCCTAAATGTGATTCTACCGGTTTCGGTAAGAAAAACCCGGTTTACCCTCCTATCGAAATCATCCTGTACCCTGGTTATATAACTTTTTCGTTCCATTTTGGCCAATAATCTTGCCAGGGACGATTTATCCCTTAACGTCAGAAATGCCAATTCATTTTGGATAAGGCCATCCCTTTCATGTAATTTTTTAAGAACCACCATTTGTTCCTTACTTAAATCGAGTCCTTCGGCCTGAAATGCTTCGTGCAAATAATTATCCACCATCTTAGAGCTCATCCCTATTGAGCGGCCGACCGATTTATCAAAATCCACTAAAATGTCTGTATTACTCATTCAGCAAAGATAACGTTAAAACCTATTAGTTGCATATGCAACTAATGTTAAATAATTCATAATATTTGTTTAATTTTTACGATTTATCTTAAAACAAAAAGGGATGCATTATGCATCCCTTTGGCCAAACTAACTAAAGTACAAGTCAATTGCTAATGTTCGTTATCATCTTCAAACTTTGTGTCTGCCATACGGGTTCTAGAAAAATTGACATCCTTGAAATCTAACTCTACATCACCTTTATCATAATCAAAAACCAGAAACTCCCTGGTGTCCATAAGTTCAAGGTTCTTATATGAATTAAATTTGTTATTCTGAATTTGTAGCACCTTAAGACTAGCCAGCTGACCAAATTCTGCGGGAATCTCCCCACCTAATTGATTATTTGCAAGTACAAGTTCCTTGAGCAAAACCAGTTGTCCTAAGTTAGGTGGGATATCACCTTCCAAAGTATTTTCAAAAAGTCCCAAACTTTCAAGTCTTGTAAGATTTCCGATTGAATCTGGTATATGCCCAACAAAATTATTACTCGAAAGGTTAAGTACCCGCAGGTTGACTATATTCCCAATACTATTTGGAATAACACCAGAGAAAAAATTATTAAATGCGGTTAGCTCCAATAAATTTCCCATGTTGCCTATCTCCTCCGGAAGATTTCCTTTAAACCTGTTCATCTCTATTTTTAGAACCTCCAGGCTTTGCAGTTCTACAATAGTATTAGGTAACTCTCCACTCAGGGTATTAAATGCCAGATTAAGTATTCTCAGGTGATTTAAATTTCCAATACTTTGGGGAATTGTACCTGAGAGATTATTGCGAAATAAATTTATCTCTACAACATGATTTCCTTCAACCATAACCCCATACCATTCAGATACCGGTTGGTCTAAATTCCATTGTTTTAGCCACGAAGTTCCATTGGTGCTTTCATAAAGATCTATTAAAGCCATTTTTTCAGCTTTACTAACCTTCGCATTTATCACCTGATTTGCGGTTATTAAAAAAACCAGAACGAGGAGAAACTTTTTCATTAGATTGGGCTTTAAGAAATTGTTGTATCTTTAATTAAAGAAAAACATTAAATTATTAAAGAATTACCTTACAAAAATAAGAATTATTACAGATAAACAACCAATATAATCGATGAAGTGCGCGTTTTTGTTGTGAAAGCCCTCTTTTCTGTTGTGAAAAATATTTATCCTTACTTTTTATTTCTCCTTCCCATTGTTTTCAAGCTCTAAAGTGATATTTTCCCACTTCGTCATCAATTCCTCCAACTTCTTTTTTTTAGCCTGATAAGTGTCGAAAAAACCTGGAATCGCAATTGTAATATCATAATCCATAAGCAGGTCGTGATCTATTTTAGCGATTTCCTTCTCTAATCCGGCTATGTCACTTTCAAGAGTACTTAACTTATTCTTTAGCGACTTTAATCGTTTTTGACCTTCATAGTCTGAAGGTTTGCTATTGCGTTTTTCTTTCTTTTTCTGATCGATTTGTTTCTTTTCAATTTCCCGGAAATCTTCAACTTTCCGCTGATCAAGAAAATAATTGATGTCACCTAAATACTCTTTTATTCTTTTTTCCTTAAACTCATAGACCTTATTGGTAAGTCCCTGCAAAAAATCCCGATCGTGTGAAACTACAATCAATGTTCCCTCGAACTGTTTCAATGCCTCTTTTAAAACATGTTTAGATTTGATATCGAGATGATTTGTTGGTTCATCCATAACAAGAACATTAAAGGGTTGCAGCAACATTTTAGCCAAAGCTAATCTGTTCCTCTCCCCCCCAGATAAAACTTTGACATATTTATCTACATTATCACCACTAAAAAGAAAAGACCCTAATATATCCCTCACTTTACTCCTATTCTTTTCATTGGCAGCATCGATCATAGTATCCAGGATGGTTTTATTACCATCCAAATATTCCATTTGATTTTGGGCGAAATAACCTATCTCAACGTTATGGCCGGATTTTAGTCTTCCCTGATATTCCAATTCACCGACAAGAATCTTGGCCAAGGTTGTTTTACCTTGTCCATTCTGGCCCACAAAAGCCGTTTTGCTATCTCTTTCCAAAATTATATCTACTCCGTTTAACACTTCCTTATTGCCATAACTTTTGGAAAGGTCCTCCATTTCAAATATCACTTTGCCAGGAATTACGGAAATTGGAAACCTCAATTTCATAGCACTTAGGTCATCCTCATCAACCTCAATGCGTTCCATCCTATCCAGTTTCTTAATAAGTGATTGAGCCATAGTGGCTTTTGAGGCCTTGGCCCGGAATTTGTCTATTAAACGCTCTGTTTGTTGGATTTCCCTTTCCTGGTTTTTTTGGGCACTTAGTTGTTGTGCTTTTATTTCTTCCCTTAGCTCTAAATATTTAGAATATGGTTTGTGGTAATCATAAATTCTTCCGAGGGAAATTTCTATAGTTCTGTTTGTAACTATATCCAAAAACATTCTATCGTGTGAAACTATCACTAGTGCGCCAGGATAATTAAGCAGAAATTGCTCCAGCCAAAGTATAGAATCAATATCCAAATGGTTGGTAGGCTCATCTAGTAAGAGAACATCATTATTCTGAAGGAGAAGTTTAGCCAATTCTATACGCATCCGCCATCCACCAGAGAATATATCTGTACTTTTATTGAAATCTTCCCTTTTAAAACCAAGACCTAAAAGAATTCTTTCTGTCTGTCCCTGATAATTGTACCCGCCATGAACTTCAAATTGATGAGTTAAATCATTCAGGTCTATGATTAATTGATTGTATAAATCACTCTCGTAATCGGTCCTTTCTGCTAATTGTAAATTTATATGCTCCAATTTGAGTTCTAATACTTTTATTTCCGTAAAAGCCTCATAGGCCTCTTCGAGAACAGATCTTCCATGTTCAAAATCAAGATCCTGCTTAAGGCAGCCTATTCTTATATCTTTTTCCGTAGCTAATGTACCCGAATCTGGTTCCATTTCCTTAGAAAGCAGTTTAAGCAAGGTCGATTTCCCTGCACCATTTTTTCCAATAAGTCCAACCCTATCTCCCGCATTTAATCTAAACGCGATTTCTTTAAACAGGTATTCTCCTCCAAAAGAAACAGAAAGATTATGAATATTTAGCATATTTGTGATTGGTGTTACAATTAGAATCTTATCAAAATCGTAGTTTTGCCTAAACTTTTGCAAATGTTAAAAAAAGGAAACAAACTCTACAGCATTTTAACAGGAAGTTGTCCAAGATGCCACCAGGAAAGTATGTATTCAGATCACAATCCCTATCTTCTGGGCTCTCTTTTTAAAATGCAGGTGCGTTGTTCGCACTGCAATACCAAATACAAAATTGAGCCTTCCTTTTTCTACGGGGCGATGTACGTAAGTTATGCAGTGGGAATAGCATTTGCAGTAGCGGCTTTTGTCGTCGCATTTTTAATAATTGGTACTAGTTTACTAAATACATTTATAACAATAGTGATTACCATGGTTGTCTTCTTGCCAGTTATTATTAGGCTTTCCCGGAATATATGGATCAATATCTTTATAAGATACGATCCGGGAACTGTTCATATAGATTAAACTTTAATATTGGCTTGCTCATATCTTGTGATGTCCATTTCGGGGTCTATGGACCTGCTATTCTCTATATATTCATATAGCTGGTTTGAAGCGTATGGGGCAATCATGACACCTCTTGATCCAAAACCATTTAACAAGTAAATATTGTCAATAACAGGGTGTTTGCCTACCAAGGGCCTCCTATCAGCCACTGTAGGCCTTATTCCGGCAACATGGCTCACAATTTTATAATCACAGTTTAAAAAGGTCTCCAACTTTGTTAGAAGTTCTAATCTGGCCTCTGAAGTTGGCTCATTGGTTTTATCCTTCCATTTGTAGGTAGATCCTATTCTGTATAGATCATTCCCTATAGGAATGATAAAAACAGAAGATTTAATAACCCTCTCTTCATTAAGAAGCGGGGCCTTAATTGTTAAAAGTTCACCCTTTGTTCCGTTAAGTGGTAAGTAATTAAAATACTTATTACTTTTTAGTCCAAATCCTGTAGCAAAAACAATTCTTTTAGCATTAATATTTCCATAGGAAACATTGTTCACATCTGCCTTTAATTCTTCGAAGTTGAAAGTTTCCTCAAATAATAGCTTTTTTTTGGATAAATATCCAGAATAGACTTTTACTAATTTCAGTGTGTCTACTCGTCCGGTTTGTAGGACCTCTCCAAATCCGAATGGCGCATTGAGACTTGGATTATTATTAATGAGCAATTTTGTAGATAGATATGGCTTTAATCTTTTTTTATCTGCTACCTCAAACCATAGGTTTTGCTCTTCTACAGAGGCAAATCTTCTTAATACTGGTACTTTATGATCCAGGGATACACCCAGTTTATCCTCTAAGCTTTTATAAAAGTCCTGAATCAATCCCAGTTGTTCATGAGCTTTCCATGCAAGGTTAAATCTTTTTAAAATAACCGGATTATACAAGCCTCCTGCAATATTCGATGAAGTTTGAGACTGATCATTGATCACCATGAAGGATTTACCATGCTCTTCAAGCCTTTCACAAAATGCAATTCCGGCCAGTCCAAGACCTACTATTAAGTAATCTACCATAGTGTAAAATTAAAAAACGCTGCACCAAATGGTGCAGCGTTTTTTAATTTATATCTGAATTGGAATTTAACGCTTGCTTCTAATATGCCCACATGTCCTGTTCCCTGTCTCGTATTGTTTCCTTAATACGATCTGATTCAAGCAACTGGAATAGCGCATTGTCTGCTATGTAATCAGTAATTATACGATCACCCTGAACATTGTCCTCTCTATAGATAATACCATTAAAACGTCTGGCATTCAATAACATATCGAAGGATATTGGCTGCGCTGAGTTTTGTTGGTTAAAAACCTTAGCATCATGTAATATCTCTCTGGCACTAGGATACCAAACCCAAAAAAGTTCAACTTTATTCTCATTGGGATCCATAGAATCATCATCTACAAAGTTTACATCGGGTGCTACCGGAGCAATACCCAGGAGTCGATACTTCAATTCGCCCTGCCGCTTATCAAAATACCATATTCCTTTGATACGATATTCCTCAATATCCGCTGCTGTAAGCTCCCTCTGGTTAACATATTCGGGGGAAAGTTGTTCACCGGCATTGATTTGCTCATATCCAAGATCTGTAGTATCTACTTTTTTCAAAGTAGCTTCCAGGTCACTAAAATTTCTTTTTTCAGTAAAATAGGAATCCACATATACGTTAGTAAGCTTACCGTTTTTAATGTTTTTCATAAAAACATCATATAACGACCTTCTGTCCGCACCAATATCTATGGTATCAAGTGGATAATACAGGGGGAAATTTACTCTTTCATCAAGATCAACCACCTCCCAAACGGTCTTAGACCAAAGGATATCCCTGTCATCCACGTAGCCGTATGGCAGTGGAGAATCGTTATCCGCTGCTATTTGCGCTTCTGTCTTTTTTCCAATTTCGTCAGGCAACTTGGCATTTAAAATATTAGCCTGTGCCATCATGGATATTGGTAGCAGCGCTACAGCTCCAGCAATTAAAACATTCTTCCAATTCATAAAATTATAATTTATACTATTCTTAGTTCGTAATCTCCACAATTACCGGAGATACTTTCTTCAGTTTATAGCTTTTGTTATTCGTGATATATGCTTGAATATCGAATACCTGAACAGCCTCACCTCTTTTGGCTCTTTTTAAGGCCGATTTAGCTCTTGAATCTAGTTTATTTCCCTTTACACTTACAGTGGGTTGTCCGGGTACTTTGAATTTAAATCCACCAATTGCAAGATTCAAGTCAAAATCGAAGTCTTCAAGCAATGCACCAATTGTTGCAATTTCAAGGTTTCTTCTGGGCATCTTGGCACTTCCGGTTTCTCCTCTAATAGATCCAGAAGGTCTTGGAATATCCTTAATCCTAAACTCAGATTTTGAGGAAACACGTTGTCCGTCAGGCAATGTTCCAGATGCGACAATTGTTACTGTTCTTCCCGTTCCCGGGTTCATGATATACTTACTGCCTGCTCTTTTCTTAAGACCTGCAGCTGATGCACTAACCTTGTTATTTGGAATACCAGGAATCGAAATCGACATTGGATTAGAAACTCCGCGATAAACCACATTCATCTTATCTGCGGCAATTAATGCGGCATTAGGTTTAGTGATCGTTGCAAAAGTTTGAGCAACAGGAACTTCTGTTCTCTCACCATCCTGAATAAATACCAGGCTACCGGCAATCTTATGGTCTCCGGGAGCACCGGCGCTAATTAAAAGTTTAACCTGACCATTGTCAATCTCATAATCCTTACCTTCACTCAGTTTTCTTCCATCTAAAGTAAGATTTACTTCATTTGGTCTTGTTGTAGCATCTTTACGACCTAATACAACTGCTCCAGAGAATCTTTCACCAGCATAAAAAGCCGATTTTTCCTGCTCTAGTAATGTGGTATAATTAGTCATAGAAACTTCACTGGTCAACTGACCTTCTAACATAGACTTTAAAGCATCCTGCTCTGTAGTCTTAACATCAGATTGTATCTGAGTTATCTTAGTTAGAGAAGCAATAACTGGAAAACCTTCGAAATGATAGTTGATCCAATCCTGTTTTGTTCCATCTCTTTTCTCAACTTTACCTTTAGCATCACCAGTTTCAAATCTGGTTTGAACAGAAGCCTTAACTTCACTCATGCTTTCCGGTAAAATAGTTGAAACTTGAGTACGATAATCAGTAATCCTTTTTAAGAATTCTTTCCCTTCAGGAGCCAGGTTATCACCTTGAAAAAATTTCTGATCTAAATAATCAGATTTATCCATAACCTGATAATCTTTAGGATCTTTAATTTCGATTAACATTTTACCTTTAAGGGCCTCCAGATAGTCATAGTAATCCTGGGACAATTCCTTAATCTTTCTTGCATCTTCTAAAAGCGGACCAAATTTTTCCACATTTTCAGATGCTTTAGTTTCTAAACCATTTAAGAACGCTAGATTGTTCTCTGTGGTTTTTGTGTTAGAAGCTTCCAGCTTTTCGTTCATAAGACCGAACGCCGCCAGAACTTCTTTGCTCATATTTAGTGCCAGCATTGCGATGAAGATCAAATACATTAAGTTGATCATCTTCTGACGTGGTGACAATTTTCCTGATGCCATGTTTTCTAATTAGTTTTGATTAAAATTTTGATTTGGGTTAACTAATACACTAATTAGTTTTTGCTCATTGCAGATAACATGCCTCCGTATACTCCATTTAAGGAAGAAAGATTAGAAGCAAGAGATTCCATTTGGTCTTTAAGAGCACTTGCATTTTGAACAACTTCTTCATTTACAGAAGCTTGTCTGCTAGCGCTTTCCAATTGTACTTTATATAAGCTGTTTAAAGACTCCATTTGAGACGCTGCCTCTACCATTTCATCTGAATATTTTTTAGTAGATTCCATTGCATCTACTGAAGGAGCAATTCCTTTTGCAGCACCTTCAAAATTGCGAATGCTCTCTCCAAGGCTTTCCATAAGGTTAGCATCAATGTTAGCTTCTTTTAAAAGCTCATCTAATTTTCTGGATAATATGCCTTCTGCTTCTTTAGCATCTGAAACATCATTTTTGCCACCAGACATACCACCTGCTAATTCAGGGTATACAAGAGACCAATCGTATTCATCATCTACTGGTTCAAAAGCACTAATTGCAAAAATAAGCGCTTCTGTGATAAGACCTACCGCCAGAAGAAGACCACCTGTTAGAGGTCCAAATTCCCAGTGCAGGATTTTAAATAACGCACCAATGATAACCACCGATGCTCCGAGGCCATAGGCCATGTTAAATAATTTCTTTGTTGATTTTGACTGTGCCATAATTCTAAATTTAATTTAAGTTTAATGTTAAAAATAAGTATTTGGTTTATTGTTTGATTTATTTATATACGCAAAAACTATTGTGTTGAGTCTTCCTC
>CAZHWD010000078.1:0-13506 GCA_964536335.1 uncultured Eudoraea sp.
AAGTTTAAAAAACGGTGGTTTTATGACCTGTTAAAATTGTATATTTGCTGCGCTTTAAACAAATTCACTTTAATTTATGCCCAGAATAATATACACTAAAACCGACGAGGCACCGGCTTTGGCAACCCAATCATTTTTACCGATAGTAAAGGCATTCACTAAAACGGCTGGTGTAGCCATTGAAGTAAAGGACATCTCCATGGCGAGTAGGATTTTGGCAATTTTTCCAGATTTTTTGGGGGAGCATCAACAAACCACTGATGATCTGACTGAATTGGGTAACTTGGCAAAAACCCCGGAAGCAAATATTATTAAACTGCCAAATATTAGTGCATCAGTTCCTCAGTTAAAAGAGGCAATTGAAGAGCTCCAAAATAAAGGATACAAATTACCGGATTATCCGGATGAACCCAAATCTGAAAAGGATTTTGAAATTAAATCAAGATATGACCGTATCAAAGGAAGTGCCGTAAATCCTGTTTTGCGAGAAGGCAATTCTGATAGGAGAGCTCCAGTACCCATAAAGAATTATGCAAAGAAAAATCCACATTCAATGGGTGCCTGGGATTCCAATTCAAAGACACATGTTGCTACAATGGAGCATGGAGATTTTAAATCCAATGAAAAATCACTAACTATTGAAAAAGCCACCGATGTTAATATAGTTTTATCGGCTACTGACGGTTCGGTAAGCACTTTAAAAGAAAAAATATCCTTGTTGAAGGGTGAGATAATTGATACAACCGTCCTGAGCAAAGCGGCACTTCTTGAATTCTTAAAAGTGCAATTTGCAGACGCCAAGAAAAAAGGAGTCCTATTGTCAGTTCATCTGAAGGCAACAATGATGAAAGTCTCAGACCCTATTATCTTTGGGCATGTTATGGAGGTTTATTTTGCTGAATTATTTAACAAGTATGCAGAGCTTTTTGAGGAAATTGGCATCAGTTCTAATGATGGTCTCGAAATGTTATTCGAAAAATTAAAAACTCTTCCCGAGAATAAAAGAACGGAAATTGAGGAAGAACTGATGAAAGCCCTGCAAGATGGTCCTGATCTTGCTATGGTAAATTCCGAAAAAGGAATTACTAACCTCCATGTACCAAGCGACATTATAATAGATGCATCCATGCCTGCTATGATCCGTACTTCGGGTCAAATGTGGAATTCGGAAGGAAAGCTCCAGGATACTAAAGCTATAATCCCTGACAGTAGTTATGCCGGTGTTTATAAAGCCACCATAGATTTTTGCAAAAAAAACGGAGCTTTTGATCCCCGCTCCATGGGAACTGTACCTAATGTTGGACTTATGGCTCAGAAGGCAGAAGAATATGGCTCGCATGATAAAACCTTTGAAATCAACAAGAATGGCTTTGTAAGTGTTATTGATAATTTCACCGGAGAAGAACTTTTAAAACACAAAGTAGAAACAGGTGATATATGGAGAATGTGTCAGGTAAAAGATGCACCAATTCAGGATTGGGTAAAACTTGCTGTATCCAGGGCAAGAACTTCCAATACTCCTGCTGTATTCTGGCTGGATAAGGAGCGTGCTCATGATGCCGAACTGATTAAAAAAGTAAATAAATATCTTCCTGAAAATGATACTTCAGGCTTGGATATCAGAGTATTGTCACCCGTAGAAGCTACAAATTTTACACTAAATCGGATTATAGCGGGCAAGGATACCATCTCGGTATCGGGGAATGTACTTAGAGACTATTTGACTGATCTGTTTCCTATTCTCGAAGTTGGAACCAGCGCAAAAATGCTTTCTATTGTGCCCTTAATGAATGGTGGTGGATTGTTTGAAACCGGCGCCGGAGGTTCTGCACCAAAACATGTAGAGCAATTCCTTGAAGAAGGTCATCTGAGATGGGATTCATTAGGTGAATTTTTAGCACTTAGTGTATCTCTCGACTTTTATGGGAATAAAAATAATAACACCAAAGCATTGGTCCTTGCCAAAGCGCTAGATAAAGCAACTGAAGAATTTTTAGATAATAATAAATCGCCTTCAAGAAAAGTTGGTGAATTGGATACCAGAGGAAGTCATTTTTATTTAGGCCTGTACTGGGCCAAGGCACTTGCTAATCAAGAAGAAGATAGTGAACTTAAAAATATTTTTACAAAACTTGGTAACTCACTTGAAGAAAATTGTCAAAAAATTGTGGAAGAATTGATTGATGCCCAGGGAACTCCTCAGGATATTGGTGGTTATTATAGACCGGATCCAATACTTATAAGCAGTGTCATGAGGCCAAGTAAAACTTTAAATTCTTTATTAGAACAAGTGTAATTATACTTAAATAGTAAAATTTGAAAACCCATTTAAGATCACTGGGGTTTCTTTATTTTAAAATACTGTTAACATAGATTTTAATCTTTAATCATATTTTAGCGTAAAATTGCTTTAATGTACCAACCCTTGCGACTATTCTTATTGGCAAGCTTTTTTCTAATTTCAATTTCTCTCTTTTCACAGCAAAGGTTTACTGTAAGTGGAACAATTACAGAAGCCTCAAGCAATGAAACTTTAATTGGAGTTACTTTGTTGATTCCGGAAATAAATACCGGAGTTTCCACCAATGATTACGGTTTTTACTCCCTAACCCTACCTGAAGGAGATTATCAAATCAGACTGAGTTATTTAGGGTATCAGGATATAGTACAAACCATATCACTTATACAGGACCTCAGACTAAATATAGAAATGTTTGAAGAGGTTGAACAATTAGACGAAGTTGTCGTAACTGAAGATGTGGAAAAAATTAATATTCGCAAACCACAAATGAGTGTGAATACGCTTTCTATACAAACAATTAAAAAAATTCCCGTGATTTTGGGTGAGGCAGATGTAATAAAATCTCTGCTTCTTTTACCAGGGGTTACCAGTGCGGGTGAGGCGTCTTCAGGTTTTAATGTGCGTGGCGGCGCAGTAGATCAGAACCTCATTCTGCTCGACGAAGCCACTATTTTTAATTCTTCCCATTTATTTGGCTTTTTCTCCGTATTTAATCCGGATGCCATAAAGGACGTAAAACTATTTAAAGGTGGTATCCCGTCCAGATATGGAGGACGTGTTTCTTCCGTACTTGAAATATTTCAAAAAGAAGGGAATAGCAATAAATTTCATATGACCGGAGGAATAGGAGCAGTTGCAAGCAGACTGCTTGCCGAAGGGCCAATTGTAAAAGACAAGGCCGCCTTTTTAATTGGTGGTAGAGCTTCTTATGCACATTTATTTCTTCCGCTATTTGATGTACCTAATAGAGCGTATTTCTATGATCTTAATGCTAAACTAAATTATAAAATAAATGAAAGGAACAACATTTATCTTTCAGGTTACTTTGGACGCGATGTATTTAGCATTTCAGATAGTTTTGAAAACACCTATGGCAACAGCGTAGTTAACTTTCGCTGGAATCACCTATTCTCCAATAAATTATTTTCCAACCTCTCTCTAATTTATTCAGATTATTACTATGGTTTGGAGCTCGATTTTGTTGGATTTAAGTGGAATTCTGGTATTAAGAATTTTAATGTCAAATATGATCTTAAACATTATCTCAGCGAAAAATTACAAATTAACTATGGATTAAATAATATCTACTATAAATTTAATCCGGGAAAAATAGTTCCAAGCAGCCCGGAATCTGGAATTGTGGAAGAACAACTTATTGAAAAATATGCCAATGAATTTGCGGCCTATGTGGATATAGAACATAATGTGATGCAGGACTTAAGATTAAATTATGGCCTAAGATTCAGTTATTTTATCCGATTGGGACAAGATGAATTAAACGTCTATGAAAATAATAACCCGGTAATTTTTAACCCTTTCCTGCTTATCTATGAGGAAGCTGAACCCATTGGAACGATAAATCCCGGTAGAGGGGAAACTTTAGCTTCATTCGCAAATTTGGAACCGCGGGTTTCATTGGCATATACCTTAAACCAGGATAATTCGTTAAAAGCCAGTTATACAAGATTAGCTCAATACCTTCACTTATTATCGAATACCAGCTCACCTACTCCATTGGATGTATGGACGCCTAGTGGCCCTTTTGTTAAGCCGCAGCTTTTAGATCAATATGCACTTGGGTATTTCAGAAACATAAAAAACGGTGATTATTCCTTTGAGACAGAAGTCTTCTATAAAGACATACAGAATAGAATAGATTATATAGACGGGGCGAATTTGATTGCCAATAATGCTATTGAGCAGGTAATTTTAAACGGTACAGCACGGGCATATGGCCTTGAATTGTTGTTTAGAAAAAACCAGGGAAAGTTTCAGGGTTGGCTTGCATATACCTTATCGCGGTCAGAACAAAGGACTCCGGGAAGAGCTCCTGTTGAATACAATGGCAGATCTAGTATGGAAACGGGCATTAATATGGGACAATGGTATAACACTCCATATGATAAAACACATGATATTTCGGTGTACGGAAGATACACACTCAACAAGAAATGGACTTTCAATAGCAATTTTATTTATCAAACCGGACAGCCTACCAATTACCCTATAGGGCAGTTTGAGTTTCAGGGAATTGTTATTCCCTATTACGGATTACGTAACCAGGAACGTTTGCCTGACTACAACAGACTTGATATATCTGCTACGCTGACTCCAAAGAAAAATGAAGGGAGAAACTGGAAGTCAGAATGGGTTTTCAGTATTTACAATGTATATAACCGGATGAACGCGGCATCTATTAATTTTAGGGAAAATCAGGATACCGGTGTCAATGAAGCTGTGCGTACTTCTATTTTCGGGATTGTACCCTCAGTAACCTATAATTTTAAATTTTAATCTGTACTATGAAAAAAATCATCTACCTCCTAGCAGTTTTAGTACTAAACTTTGCCTGTGAAGAAGTTATAGACGTGGAAGTTCCCTCTGAGGAACCAAGACTGATAGTAGACGCCTTGATAAGAGTAGATATAGATGAACCATATATTCCTGTTGAGGTTAAATTATCTTTAAGCAGTAATTTTTTTAATGATAATACGCCCACCTCGGCAGAAAGTGTAATTATTATTTATGAGGAATATGATGGTGTTAAGGTTATTGACACCCAATTTTCGAATTTAGCCGAGTTAGAACCCGGATCAGGTATTTACACTCCGGATCCCAATTTTGATTCTGATCAAAGAATTCCAACGAGCATTTTGGATAAAAACTATGTGTTTACACTGTTAATTAGGCATGAGGGCAGGCTTTATCTCGCGACAACAGAATATGTGCCGGCAGTTCCTATAGATTCTGTAATTCAAGGAGATGAAACACTCTTTAATGATGATGAAACAGAAATTATAATAACCTTTACAGATGATCCTGACAGGGATAATTTTTATCTTTTCGACTTTAGTTTTAGCGAATATCTGGTTACAGAAGATAAATTTTACAAAGGACAACAATTTAGTTTTTCGTACTTCTATGACCAAATATTTGAACCTAATACGGAAATAGAGATTGGACTAATGGGGGCTGATCAGACTTTTTTCAACTATATGGATCTCCTGATTGAACAAACCACCAATGATGCCGGTGTTTTTGCCACCCCGGTGGCTACTGTTCGAGGTAATGTTATTGATGCTACCGATATAGACAATATTGACTTATTTGATAATGTTGATCAACCCGATGTATTTCCATTAGGTTACTTTGCCATAGTTCAGGTATATAAGGATACCCTGATTATCCAATAAGGAAAATATTCTTGAATTATATTAAGGTAAAGAACTATACCTCCATTAGTGCTCATTATCTTTTTAAGTGATTCCTAAGAAACTTTACTATGGCTAGTTCAATTAAAACAGATGCGTTTTCCATACTATAAGAAAGTGGCCTGGAAGCATCCCGAATTTCTATTACTTCAAGAACACCCATCTCAAGTAAGTGTTCTTTGCTTATCTCTGATACTCCGCAAAGGACAATGACCGGAATATTGTACATTTTACCCAATTGCAATATTCCATTTATTAATTTCCCCCTAAGGGTTTGTTCATCTATTTTCCCTTCTCCGGTTATAATAAAATCGATGGTATTGGAATGCAAAAGCTGATGGATCTGAGCCAACTCAACTATAAATTCTGTACCACTAATGAACTCTGCATTCAAAAATGTCTTTAAACCGTACGCCGTACCGCCGGCAGCTCCGGATCCGGGTAAATCAGCATAGTCCTTACCCATTTGTTTTTTAACAACCGTATGCAGGTGTTTCAGCCCTTTATCCAATAATTCAATATCTTCCTTATTCCCCCCTTTTTGAGCCGAATAAACGCACGCTGCCCCCGTCGATCCAAATAATGGATTGTCTACATCGTTAACGGCATAAATCTCTATATTTTCATAGTCTTTCAAGGATACAGAAGGCTCTATAGAGAAAATCTTAGATAAATTTCCTCCTATTGGTTGTAGTAAGTTCCCAAATTCATCCAGGAATGAAAAACCCAGCGCCGCTGCAATTCCCAAACCCGCGTCGTTTGTTGCACTACCCCCCAGGCCGATATATATTTTTTTGGCCCCTTTTAACACTGCTTCTTTTATTTGAATTCCTGTACCCTTTGTAGAGGTTTGCATAGGGTCTCGTTCCTCATTTTTCAATAATTCCAGTCCGGAGGCTTTAGCTAGTTCTATATATGCATCCCCTGTCTGTTTGTTAAATAAATATTCGGCATTTAGTTTTCTTCCTAAAGGGTCTGAGGTATTAACCTTAATAGTTTCTAATTGCATATAATGGTTTACTGATTCAAGAAAACCATCTCCACCATCGGAAGCAGTAACGCTGTGTATCTCCGCTTTGGGAAAAATAGTAGACACTCCCCTCTCAATTGCCTCTATCACCAGATTCGCGCTAAGAGATCCCTTAAATTTATCGGGAACTAATAGAAAATTCATATGTTTTATTTAATCAAGATTCAATTAATTCCAATGGAAATTCTAATCGTAATTTTGGTTTCTTCATGAAACGTACGTGTCTATTTATTCAACCCCATTTGTATAAATATAGCGCAATATTCTTATTTTTAACCAGAACATCATGGTATAGGCAAAATATGAAAACGAACAAAGAATTAATTATTAAAGGAATAAAATACCTGGCCTATACCCTTGTACTTATGTTTAGTGCACCTATTGTATTATTTCAGGCGTTCAAAAATAGCGAACATTCATTTTATCTCCCGGTACTTATTGTTGGTTTCATACTGGCAATTTGCGCTATTGCAATGGGTTTTTATAGTATTAAGGTAATTATGGCCGGCATTTTTAGCTCTGATAAATAGTGTATCAATAGAATATCAGCAGTTTAAATCTCAAGAAAATCATTAAGTGATATTTTGTCTTCATATTCCTAAGATGCTATCTTTGCAAACTTATATACTCATACCAACATATGATTAAAATAACCCTTCCAGACGGATCAGTTAAAGAGTACGAAAAAGGCACAACTCCCATGGGTGTTGCGAAAAGCATCAGCGAAGGTCTGGCCAGAAACGTAATCTCGGCAAAGTTTAATGACTTTGTTGTAGAAAGTGGGACATCGTTGAATGAAGACGGTGAACTTGTTCTATATACCTGGAATAATCCAGAAGGAAAAAAAGCATTTTGGCATTCTTCTTCACATATAATTGCTCAGGCCTTAGAGGAATTATTCCCGGGAATCAAACTTACAATTGGCCCCGCTATTGAAAATGGATTTTATTATGATGTTGATTTCGGAGATCGATCAATTTCTGAAAAGGATTTTGTTGCTATTGAACAAAAAGCTTTGGAAATAGCCCGCGGGAAACACGATTTTAAAATGCGTTCAGTTTCCAAGAAGGATGCGTTACAATTTTATAAAGACCAGAGCAATGAATATAAAGTAGAGCTAATTGAAAATCTTGAGGATGGCAGTATTACTTTTTGTGATCATGATACCTTTACCGATTTATGCAGGGGCGGTCATATCCCAAATACGGGCATCGTAAAGGCGATTAAAATTATGAATGTTGCAGGAGCCTACTGGAGGGGTGATGAGAATAATACTCAACTCACTCGTGTTTACGGCATTTCTTTTCCAAAGCAAAAAGAACTAACGGAATATCTGGAATTACTTGAAGAAGCAAAGAAAAGAGATCATAGAAAGCTAGGCAAAGAATTGGAATTATTTACTTTTTCTAAAAAAGTGGGACAAGGTTTACCTCTATGGCTTCCAAAGGGTGCTGCTTTAAGGGAACGTCTTGAAAATTTCCTAAAGAAAGCTCAAAAAAAGGCTGGTTATGAAATGGTAATTACTCCACATATTGGGCAAAAAGAATTGTATGTCACTTCAGGACATTATGATAAATACGGAGAAGACAGTTTTCAACCTATCCATACCCCAAAGGAAGATGAGGAGTTTTTATTAAAACCAATGAATTGCCCCCACCATTGTGAAATATTTAATTCTAAACCGTTGAGTTATAGGGAACTTCCGAAACGTTTTGCCGAATTTGGTACGGTTTATCGCTATGAACAAAGTGGCGAACTTCACGGACTTACACGAGTAAGGGGATTTACACAAGATGATGCGCATATATTTTGCACACCAGATCAGCTACATCAGGAATTTATTAATGTGATTGACCTTTCGCTTTATGTTTTGAGTTCTTTAGGTCTTGAAAATTTTACTGCTCAGGTTTCCTTAAGAGACCCGGAAAAGCCTGAAAAATATATTGGTGCTATTGAAAACTGGGAAAAAGCGGAAAAAGCGATCATAAATGCTGCCGAAGAAAAAAGTTTGAATTTTGTTATTGAAAAAGGTGAGGCTGCATTTTACGGCCCTAAATTAGATTTCATGGTCAAAGATGCCCTTGGCAGAAATTGGCAATTGGGCACAATTCAGGTAGATTACAGTCTTCCAGAGCGCTTTGAACTTACTTATAAAGGCAGTGATAATGAGGAACACAGACCAGTTATGATACACAGGGCGCCTTTTGGTAGCATGGAACGATTTATAGCCTTGTTACTCGAACATACCGGGGGTAATTTTCCATTATGGCTTACACCAGATCAAGCAATAATATTACCGGTAAGTGAGAAACATGAAAAATATGCCGAAAAAGTTTTAAATTCATTGGAAAATGACGAAATTCGCGCGCTCCTTGATGTAAGGAACGAGACCGTAGGAAAGAAAATACGTGAGGCAGAAATGAATAAAATACCATTTATGCTTATCGTAGGTGAAAATGAAGAGGAACAAAACACAATTTCGGTCCGTAAACACGGAGGTGAAGACTTAGGAATGCTTAGTTTAAAGGAATTTACTAACTTGGTCGAAAAGGAAATAAGTAGTACCTTAAAATCGTTTTAGGAATAATAATGTTTAATTAAATTTATCAGCCATAGCAATACGAAGAAGATTTAGGCCCCAACCTAGGAGGGAAAACAAGAATCCTCATAATATAAATGAAAAAATTACATCACCAAGTGTTCGCTTGGTAGGTGATAATGTTGAAGTGGGGGTATATCCCATTGCTAAGGCAATGTCTCTTGCAGAAGAAGAAGGTCTTGATTTGGTGGAAATTTCTCCAAAAGCGGATCCACCGGTATGCAAGATAATAGATTACAAGAAATTCCTTTACGAGCAGAAAAAGCGAGAAAAGGTAATGAAGGCGAAAGCCACCAAAGTAATCGTAAAAGAAATTAGGTTTGGGCCAAATACGGATGATCACGATTATGATTTTAAGAAGAAACATGCCGAAAAGTTTCTTAAGGACGGCGCTAAATTAAAGGCCTATGTTTTTTTTAAAGGAAGATCTATAGTTTATAAGGACAAGGGTGAAATTCTCTTGTTGAAGCTAGCTCAGGAATTAGAAGAATTTGGCAAGGTTGAGCAAATGCCAAAGCTCGAAGGAAAGCGAATGACAATGTTCATAGCCCCGAAGACAAAAAAATAAGTAAGAAGAGAAGCGAGATTAATAAACAAATAGGAAGAAAATGCCTAAGATGAAAACAAAATCCAGTGCCAAAAAGCGGTTTAAGCTTACGGGGTCTGGTAAAATTAAAAGAAAGCACGCTTTTAAGAGTCACATTTTGACAAAGAAATCTAAAAAGCGAAAGCTTAAGCTAACGCATGCGACATTGGTTCACGACTCTGATGTTGCAAATATTAAGGGACAATTAGGTTTAAAATAAATTGTCCTTTAGGTAATCAGTATTAACCATGGAGTTGGGCTTATAAAAGTGTTTATAGAATAATTCTATGAACCGCCTACTACAAAAAAAAATGTAAAAAATGCCAAGATCAGTAAATTCAGTCGCTTCCAGAGCCAGAAGAAAAAAGGTGATGAAGCAAGCCAAAGGTTACTTTGGAAGACGTAAAAACGTCTGGACAGTAGCCAAAAATGCGGTGGAAAAAGCAATGGTATACGCTTATAGAGACCGTAGAAATAAGAAAAGAAATTTCCGTGCATTATGGATCACTCGTATCAATGCAGGTGCAAGATTACATGGAATGTCTTATTCTCAATTTATGGGTAAAATTAAAGCCAACAAAATAGAGCTTAACAGAAAAGTTCTCGCAGATTTGGCAATGAATCACCCAGATGCCTTTAAAGCTATTGTAGATAAGGTAAAATAGTAAAAAGAATTCTTGCAATAAAGCCCTGACTAAAACCGTCAGGGCTTTTTTTATACTGCATACAAAAAGTTAACTGCCAAAACAGCTAAGGATCAAACTACGGCCTGAAGCATTATTTCTGTGTTCGCATAAATATATCCCTTGCCAAATACCCAAATTTAACTGTCCACTGGTTATCGGAATTTGAATTGATGACCCCATTAGGGAAGCTTTTATATGAGCAGGCATATCATCTGAACCTTCAAAGGTATGTACATAATAAGGTGCATCCTCCGGTACCATAGTATTCATATGTGCCTCAAAATCTGAACGCACCGTAGGATCAGCATTTTCATTTATAGTTAAACTTGCAGATGTATGCTTTATGAACACATTCAGGATCCCCATCTTAATCCCTTGCAATTCTGGTAAACTATCTTTAATAGTCTCCGTAATTAAATGAAAGCCTCGCTTATAGGGTTTTAATCGTATTTCTTTTTGATAAATATCCATTTCAGTATATGTTAGTGTAAAACTTTATGAAAATTACTAGTAATTTAAACATAAAAAATACCTTTGCGATCTACAAGCAGAGATATGAATTTATCGTCAGTTAAAATGGTGGTTACGGACATGGATGGAACACTATTAAATTCCAGACATGAAGTGAGTCGGCATTTTTTTGAATTATATGAGGAATTGAAAAAAAGGGAGATCCTTTTTGTGGCGGCCAGCGGCCGCCAATACAATAGTATTGCAGAAAAACTAAGTCAAATACAAAGTGAAATAATTATCATCGCAGAGAACGGTGGATTGGCTATACACAATGACCAGGAACTGATTTCAACTCCTTTGGATTCAATTTCAAAAAATGTAATTCTTGAAATTTTGAGTCAGATTGACGGTGCATTCCCAGTATTATGTGGTAAACATAACGCATATATACTTGGTGATTCTCCAAAATTTATCGATACTCTTAAAGAGTACTATACCAAATATGCGATTTTAGACGATCTGCTAAAGTTTGATAATGAAGTAATGAAAATTGCTGTATACCACTTTGGAGGCTCAGAAAAATATATATATCCTGCTGTGAAGCACCTGGAAGGTACACTTAAAGTCAAAGTCTCCGGTGAAAACTGGGTAGATTTATCTCATATAAATGCACATAAAGGTTATGCGTTAAAGAAGATACAGGAGCAACACGGCATTAGTCCTGAAGAAACTCTGGTATTTGGAGACTACAATAACGACCTGGAAATGCTTTCCATGGCAAAATACAGCTTTGCTATGGCTAATTCACACCCAAATGTTCTAAAAGCAGCAAATTATACCACTTTGAGCAATGATGATTTTGGGGTAGAAAATATCCTCGAAAAACTTATAAAAGATAAAAATTAGGTCTTTTGTTTTTTCTTGCGGGCTGCCGGAAATAAGACATTATTTAAAATAAGTCGGTAGCCGGGTGAATTTGGATGAAGTTCCAATTCAGTTTTAGGGTCCCCTACCCTATGCTGGTAGTCTTCCGGATCATGTCCTCCGTAGAAAGTAAAAAATCCTTTACCCTTTATGCCATGAATATAACGCGCTTCACTGTTAATTTTATTTTCCCCTAAAACAAGTACGGTGGCCTTAATTTCATCTCTGGCAAAAGCCGTAGTCTGTCCCATAAAGCCTTTAACCAAAGAAGTGTGATTCTGACACAGCATGGTTGGAACCGGGTCCCATTTTGCAGAAAAATCCATCAAGCTAAAATAATCAGTTTCCCTTGCAACATTGCTGCGTTTACTGGTCATATCAATGGATGAAAATTCATAGCGCAATGGGTTTCTCTCTAATGTAAAATTAGTAAATGCAAAGGTTTTTTTTAAATCCAGCTTGCTTTGATAATTAGCATCTGATGGATCCCCATCAAACATTGGTTCACAAATATCAACTTCATCTGCAGCGAGCGCAATATCGAAACTATCTGTTGCAGAGCACATTGCGAACATAAATCCCCCACCTATTACATAATTTCTAATTTTAAGTACAACCGCTCTTTTCTCTTCTGAAACCTTATTGAATCCGAGCTTTGCTGCTAAGGCTTCAGCTTCGTGCTTTCCTTCAATATACCATGGAGCAGCTCTGTAGGCTCCATAAAATTTACCATATTGTCCTGTAAAATCTTCATGATGTAAATGAAGCCAATCATATAAAACAAGTTTATTATCTAGCACTTCTTCGTCGTAAATGGTGAGATAAGGAATTTCGGCATAAGTCAATGCCATGGTTACAGCATCATCCCACGGCTGATTATTCTTGGGTGAGTAGACCGCTATCTTTGGTGCTTTCTCAAGTATCACTGCTTCCTGATTTTTAGACGGACTACTTATCCCATCCAGAATTGATTGTGTCTGTCCGTCAGACAAGATTTCATAGGAAACACCCCGAATCTGGCACTCTTTCCTTATACTTTCGCCATCGGGCAATAGAAATGAACCTCCCCTGTAGTTGAGTAACCATTGTACCTTTTGTTGTTTGGTTAATACCCAGTAAGTAATGCCGTATGCTTTTAAATGGTTTTCCTGACTTTCCGCATCCATGGGGATGAGAATTGTAGAAGCAATGGCTTGATAGGAAGCCAAAAAAAGAATTAGAATTAGTATCAGAAAGTTGGTAGTAGTAGGCTTTCTAAATTGGAGTAAGCGCGTTTTAAAAAGGTACATCATTGTCATCCGGGTCTAAATCGGAATCCTCATTCATTGTACTTCCAAAAGCTTCTTCGGTATTTGGAAGGTTTTTTGTAATGAATGGATTATCCCCATCTATATTCATCTTTGACTGAAACTCAAATGGCGAATCAAAGTCATCCAAGTTATCAAATTTACCCAGTTGTGCAATGAACTTTAACCTAATATTATCTAAACCACCA
>CAZHWD010000079.1:0-64071 GCA_964536335.1 uncultured Eudoraea sp.
AGTTTGGCATATGCTCGTTTGGAGGAAGCTGCATTTAATAGTCACCGGGAAAAACTAGATTCTTTTTGTTGGAAGAACTTAAGAATGATGGAGAATGAAAAGGGTCCTGTTATTCATGTGGTTGAGAATAGTATTGAGTCAGATGGAATTTTAGAAAAAGCTGAAGAAATAAGCGCTGACCTAATATTTGTCGGGATGACAGGAAGTAACATTGTAAAAGACTTATTTATAGGAAGTACAGCCACTGCTCTGATAGAAAAATCTCCTGTGCCTGTATTATCTGTTCCACAAAATTCCAAGCTTTCGTGGCCAAATACCATTGTATACGCAACGGCCTTTGAAGAAGCGGATGTCCTGGCCGTTGAAAAAATTTCTGAGTTTGCATCCGCTTTTGATACTGAAATTAAATTAATACACGTTTCAACTAAAACAGAGTACGCGGCCGAAGATCAAATGCTTTGGTTCAAGGATATGCTTAAGGAAAAGGTTGCTTATGAAAATATCAGTTTTGAATTTAGATTATCAGATGATGTTTTCAACACCTTAAAAGACTATTTAAAGGAGGTAGATGCGGATATTCTGGCGATGTTGGAAAGAGAAGGGCATACTTTCATTCCGAATCTTTGGCATTTTGATCTGGTAAAACGTATGAAATTAGAGCGACTTGTTCCATTGTTAAGCTACCAAAAAAATAGTATTGGAGTTTCATGATCATTGACTAAGAATCAACTCTTTATTAATCTTATTAAAGAAAGGTATTAGCAATACTTATCAAAAGAGATGGCGGAGAGTCAATTCTAAACATTTGGTTTGGTCAAAACCTAAACAAGGTATTCATTGGGGTGTTTTTAACCGGCATTTCTTCATCTTCCAGAAAGTAGACATTACCACCTTGTAGAAAAGTATAAATGGCAGCTCTATTTAATATAGAGAGATTTCGCATTTCTTTCTGGGAATCAAGAATTAAACATCCTTTTTCACTGTTATATGTGCCAAAAACATCTTCTTTTTGTTGTACAAAGAGCGTATCTATTTTTCCTTTGACAGCTGCCGGAAAAATTTCCGAGAGTTGATAGGAAGTTTTTGAAGTATGAAATTTAGCAATAAACTTTGCCAGTTTTTCACGCTTTGTTGTTTCAAAATAATGTTGAACGAGACCCCAGGATTCTTTGTGCAACTCGTTCACGCCTTTAAATTCAGGATCTCCACTTAGATTGGTATCCCATAATTTATGGTGTGAATTTATTTTCTTGTAAATAGGGTACAACTCATCGGTACATGCCAAAATCAAGGGAGCCGTTTTATTTGATAGCATTTTAGTAACACCTTGATTTATTTTTCTAAAGAAGCTAACCAGTTCTTTTTTGTTGTCTTCCTTACCTTCTCCCTGGCCATGAAATGACCCTGCCGGATGCATCATTTGTCCGGTTCTGTATTGTAACATCTTTTGCTCAAAATCAAAACCCACAACTTCTTCTAACTGTTTGGGAATTATTTTTTTAATTTGAATATCCCGGAAGCTATTTCTGGAGCCCTTATATAATTTCACATAGTCCCGGCTTAGTTCCAGGAGATAGTAAATACCGTTGTTGTGAAACAAGGGGAGTAACGGAATTAAATAAAAATGATCGGCAACATAGGATTTTATTTCAAAGGAAAGAGGTAATTTATAACACCTGATTCCATTGTATCTATCTAAAAATATTGCCAGACCATCTGAAGGATTTCTCCATAAACTTAGATCGAATATAAGGTTCCGGATTGGTTTAAGATAGGAATTTACTTTAGATTCATGATACCCATATTCAACCAAAATTGAATGCACTTTTTTAAGACAAGATCTTAAATTAGATTGCCCCAGGCCTTCATTCTGCTCCTTTCCTCCTTTATACATTGGCAGATAAATAGAAATACATTGCTGATCCCTTATTGCTGATAACTGCTCAAAAGTTTTTTTTGTAAATGAGTGCATTAAAAAATTCTTCATGATCCTAATTTTTGTCAATTTATTAAATCATGCAGAAATCCGCAATGACAAGCATCAGGGGAGGTGTGTTAATTCATGATTTTGAATGCAAATTTGTCTTAAGCACAAGAAATTCACTTACGTTATTTACATCTATTGCACCAATAAGTTTGTTGGTTTTATCAGTTACAGGAAAGAAACGTTGCTTCTCATTATTGATCATAACAAAGAATTCTTTTAACTCATCTATAGCTCTCATGGTCTTATATTTAGTATTCATAATTGCCCTCACTTTAATTGAGCCATTTTGAGCATTATTAAGAATGTCTTTATGATTTAATATACCGACTATTGCCCCATTTTCTGTAACCACAAAATCCTTTTCGGTACCGGCTAAAATTATCTCAAAAACATCTTCAAGACTATTTTCAGGATGTAAGAGTGTAATATTAGTCAACAAGGCTTCCTGTACAAAATGACCTTCAACCAGGGATTTCTGTTTAACCATTTTATTTTCACTATAGGCAGCCAGGAATATAAAGAGAGCAATAAGTATCAGAAAGGGATTGAAAAAAAGACCCAGCATAAAAAAAACAACAGCTAAAGCCTGCCCTAATCCGGCAGCTATTGCGGTAGCCCTCGCCCTATCCATAGTAAATGACAATAAAGCACGAAATACACGACCACCGTCCATAGGAAAAGCCGGAATTAAATTAAAGACTACCAGCATCACATTGGCTATGAAAAGATAAAATAAAAGTGTCTCCAAACTAGGTGCCGATAATAACTGCACCAAACTATCTGCATCCAGGCTAAAGTAATTTTTCATGGGTACAGCCAGAAAAAGCAACATTGCAATTATCACATTTACAGCGGGCCCAGCCAAAGCTACGATCAATTCTTGTCCTGGTTTTTCAGGCATTTTTTCTAAAGAAGCCACACCACCAATAGGTAACAAAGTAATTTTTTTAGTATTTATATTAAATCTCCTCGCAGCTAGGGCATGTCCTAATTCATGTAGAATTACGCAAAGGAAGAGCAACAAGATTAAAATAATATTCATTAAGGCGGTATTCGCAGTTCCACCTCGTTGTATATCTAGAAAAACTACCCATATCAATAAAAGCGTAAAGGTCCAATGCACCTCTATTCTAATTCCGGCAATTTTTCCGAGTTTCAAAACACCTTTCATCCCTTGGTTTTTTATGAAAGTATTTAGATATGTGAATTTTAACAATGACCATGGTCATTACTTCTTTATTGTTTGGTTTGTAATTTTAGTGGTAATATCCTTCAAATCAGATTTTATGAAGACTTTAGAGCAAGAAAAATATGTACTCCTGGATAATATTACTTCAATCTGGGATCAGATTTATACTGTAGCCCCTTTAGTGGTTGTTGGCACTAAGGAAAAGGAAGGTTATGATCTTGCGCCAAAACATATGGCAATGCCCCTGGGCTTTGGCAATTATTTTGGTTTTGTCTGTACACCAAGGCACAATACATTTAGTAATGTGCTGGCCACAGGCAGATTCACCGTTAGTTTTCCTTTACCCGACCAAATAATTACAACTTCATTGAGTGCCAGTCCACGAATGGATTGTATTTCCAAATCGGAGGGGATAGTAAACGCCTTGCCTATTTTAAGGGCACCCTCAATGGATGCGCCTATAATTGCGGATGCCTATTTTTATTTAGAGTGTGGGTTACATAAAATTATTGATGGCTTTGATGATTATAGTATTATAACCGGAACAATTAAGGCTGCTTATGCCCATAGAGATTATATAAAAGTTTCAGAAATTGACGAGCAGGATCAAATTTTAAAAAACCCCATACTTGTATATATAGCCCCTGGTAGGTTTGCTAAGATCACGGAAACATATGGCTTCCCATTTCCAAAAAATTTTAAGCGATGAAAAGCCCGGAGAAAATAGTGACCTCTGTACAAGAATATCTCTTGACTCATAAAGAACAAATGATTCTCTTTTTAAAGGAATTGGTTGGTATTGAAACGCCCTCTGACAAAATTAATTCCCAACACCAAATATTAGCTTATTTAAGAGATAGATTTATTGCGATGGGTTATTTGGTAATTCATGTGTCCGGTAAAAATACCGGCGGTTACTTGTACGCAAGGCCCAAAAACAGAAATAAACATTTACCCCTTCAGCTTTTGATAGGTCATTGCGATACTGTTTGGCCCTTAGGGACAATAGAAAAAATGCCCTTAACTTACATTGGAGGTAAGATAAAAGGGCCTGGTGTTTATGATATGAAAGCTGGTATTACCCAGATGGTTTTTTCCCTAATGGCGATTAGGGATTTGAACATAGCACCAAAGGTTGAATCTGTAGTATTTATAAATTCAGACGAAGAAATTGGAAGCAGAGAATCTACCAATGCACTTAAAAGATTAGCAAAAATTGCCAACCGGGCCTATGTTTTGGAACCCCCTTTAGGATTGAATGGAAAATTGAAAACTGCAAGAAAAGGCTTAGGCCGTTTTACTTTAACCGTTCGCGGGAAGGCAGCACATGCCGGATTAGACCCTGCCAAAGGGGTGAATGCCATAGTTGAATTATCACAGCAGGTTCAGAGGCTTTACGCCATGAATGATCTGGAAAAAGGGATTTCTGTAAATATAGGAATGATCGAAGGGGGTATCTCACCCAATGTGATAGCACCTTTAAGTAAAGCCGTAATTGATGTTAGAGTACTTAAAGAAGTAGATGGGGATGTGATAACAAAAAAAATAAAAGGCTTAAAGCCTGTTCATAAAGATGTTATAATGGAAATTGAAGGGGGTATAGGCAGACCGCCAATGGAAAAAACTCCTCGTAATCAGCTTTTATGGGAAATGGCAAAAAAACAGGGACAAAAATTAGGGCTGGATCTGGAAGAAGCAACTGCTGGGGGAGGTTCAGATGGCAATACAACCAGCCTCTATACTGCTACTCTAGATGGCCTTGGAACCCCAGGTGATGGGGCACATGCAGCGCACGAGTATATTTTACAAAACAAGTTGATTGAAAGAACAACTCTTTTAACGCTCTTGTTGTTAATAGAACCTTTAAATAAAAAAACATGAACCATCAATTCATTTATACATCACTAACTAGAATTTCCAATTTAGCCGAAATCGAATTCAATATAGAAAAACTTGATAGAGATCAATGGGAGACCGGTGATTATGTTGTAAGTAAGATTCTGGACCCGGGAAGTAACACACTAAATTTAGAGCTTACCACTGGCAGAATGCGGGGAGTTATTGGTGGGGAGTCAATCGTTGGTGCACTGGGGGAGCGTTTTGCAACACTTGAAGCAACAGGGACATGGCGTAAAGTTAAAGCCGATCTAAGAATGAATGTATTAACAGGGGGTGGCCTGATGGGAAAATTAACCTCAAAATCTGTTTTTTTACCAAATATGATGGAAGTAGATTATACAGGACATGCATTCAGAAATGGTAAAAAAATTACTATGGATGATTTTGTGGAAACTGTTGAGCCAATCCCATTTAACACACCGGTGATCCTATTTGTAGGTACATCCATGTCTGCAGGCAAAACAACATCAGCAAGAATTGTGACCAATCTTTTTAAAGTTGCCGGTTACAAAGTAGTGGGTGCTAAGCTGTCCGGCGCCGGACGTTATAAAGATATTCTGGCCATTAAGGATGTTGGGGCAAATGCGGTTATGGATTTCGTGGATGTTGGGCTGCCCTCGTCAATTTGTCCGGCAGACATTTACAAGACAAAGTTAGATCAGCTATTGAGCAGAATTGAGCATCAAAATGCCGATGTAGCCATTATTGAGATAGGCGCTTCGCCTTTGGAGCCTTATAATGGTGATCTGGCAATTAACGCTTTGCGAGAACATGTTAAATGCACTATTCTTAGTGCTTCAGATCCATATGCTGTATACGGCCTAATGGTAGCATTTGAAATTGTTCCGGACATAGTAACCGGGATTGCATCCAATACGCTGGCAGGAGTTAATATGGTTAAAAAACTTTGTAATGTTAAGGCTCTGAATTTAATTGATTCTAGAACTACTGAGGAGCTAAAGAAGGTGCTTTCTGCAAAGACAGGTTTTGATTTATCGGAAAATACATTGGCTTATAGAAATTAAGGCCTTTTACTGACAAATATCATACGGTATTAATCACTTAGTTTTTATCTTAGAAATGAAAAATAAAATCAGTTTAACCATGAAAATTTCAGAAAAGAATATTTGTCAGAGTTGTGGAATGGGTATGAAAAATATGATAGATTTTGGAACCGATAGAGATGGAAGTATAAATACGGAGTATTGCCATTATTGTTATGAGGATGGAGAGTTTACAGATAAAGGGATTAGCCTTGAAGAGAAAATGGCAAAGAATATTAACATTGCCATTAAAATGGGAATGTCAAAGGTTGACGCATCCAATTTAGCAACTAAAACACTTCCTGTGCTTAGGCGTTGGCGGAAATCAACTAAAGCCAAACAAATAGAGAAATAAAACTTACTAAATATCAATGGGAACAGTATCACTTAATGAACAACAAAGAACACGCTTCACATTCCTTCAGATTCTGGAAGGGACAGAGGGCATTCTTATTATTATTGCTGGCTATTTAACCTTGTTTTTAAAACCGTTAAGGGACCGATGGGGTTTGAGTCGCACGGAAGCTAGTGCTTCATTCCCGGGAGATCATCTCGTCCCACAACCACGCTCAGAATTTGTTCATGCAATAGAAATAAATGCACCAGCGGGTTTTGTGTGGCCATGGATTGCCCAACTAGGGCAAGGCAGGGGTGGTTTTTACAGTTATGAAGCATTAGAAAATATGCTGGGATTGCATATCTATAATTCCGATAAAATTTTGCCAGAATTTCAACAACTTAAAATTGGAGATTTAATACCTTTTGGTCCTAAAGATGCTTATCCCCTTGTAATTTACGAACATGGTAAAGCTATGGCTATTGAAAATTGGTATGATTTAAATAAAAATTCTGTTTATAATCAGGCTTTAGAATCCCCAATAAATTATTTGCATCTTAGTTGGTTGTGGATGGTTGAACCAATTGATGAGCATAAGTCAAGATTTGTCTCGAGAAATAGAGTAGATTTCAGTTCTTCCTTTAAAAACAGCTTGCTATTTGGAATCCTGGGTGAACCTATTGTATTTGCCATGGACAGGAAAATGTGCTATGGCATAAAAAGAAGAGCAGAGAATTTATATAGGACTACCCCACAATAGCCATTCTCTCCCTAAGGTTATTTATAAACTCGGAATGTGATAAGATTATGAAAATAAAAATACTTCCGGAAGTTCCCAGACCTTCTGTATTGCTCTTACCGCTTGCGGGAATGGGTTTATTTGTTGTGTTATATGTTTTGGCAGCCATAAATTATCCAGGAGGTTCATGGATGGTGATAGATCAGGAAGGATTCAACTTTTGGCATAATTATCTCTGTGATTTATTAGACCGTAATGCCATAAACGGTGAATTAAACCCTGCACGTTTTTTTGCCAGGGGTTCGCTGGGAGTACTTTGTGTGAGCCTGGTATTATTATGGTATTATTTGCCAGGGTTATTTTCGAATAAAAGCATCAATCTCATTGTTATGTGGTTGGCAGGGATTATCGCATTAATAATTACCATGTCTCTCACTTCAGGAACTCATGATATTACAGTTCGGATCGCAGGATTTTTTGGGGTGATAGCCTTTATCAGTTGTTTTGTGGAGCTGTACAAGGCGAAATATTTTTCACTTTTAATTTTGGGGCTTGTATGTCTGCTGATTTTTTTGGTAAACTTTTATATTTATGAAACAGGAACTTTTATAAGAAGCCTTCCCGTTATTCAGAAAATTACCTTTTTTTGCTTTATTCTGTGGTTTACTTTTTTGGATATTTCCTACTATAAATATTTAAAACTTAAACAAGATAAAATTAAGATTAGCCATTAATAAGAAACTGGATATCAATCTTTTAACAAAATTAACAAAGGCAGTTGTGTCAATGTTTTTTGAGGCTTAAATGTTTTGTTTCGGGCCTTATATTTCGTAACTTTAAAAGAGCCGTATATTTAACCTGAAGGAGGGCTTAATCTTCTATTAGCATAGAGATGAACTAGCTTAAAATGGGTTAATAAAATTAACGAAGAGTAGGTCTCAGGACTTATTTAGGAGAAAATAGAAATAATTTAAAACTTACATTATGAACCCACTATTTGTATTTACCATAGTATTCCTACTATTTCTGTTGGCAGGAATAAGAATAGTATTTGAGTATAAAAGAGCATTAAAATTTAGATTCGGTAAGTATATAAAAACTTTAAATCCAGGGTTCAGGTGGATTATACCTATCGTAGACACCATCCAAATTGTCGATATAAGGGTCATCACCATAAATATCGTATCTCAGGAAGTAATGACCGAAGATAATGTACCCTGCAGTATAGATGGGGTGGTCTTTTTTAAGATCTATGATCCTGAAAAGGCAGTTCTGGAAGTTGAAGAATTTTCTTTTGCCATTACCCAGCTTTCTCAGGCGGCATTAAGGGATGTATGCGGAAAAGTAGAACTCGATACCATTTTATCAAAACGTGAAGAAATGGGTAAAAATATTAAGACTATTGTTGAGCAGGAAACTCACGAATGGGGTATTGAGATTATGGATGTAAAAATCAAGGATATTCAATTGCCTGAAAATATGAGGCGCATGATGGCCAACCAGGCTGAAGCCGAAAGATCAAGAAGAGCCAGAATCATTTTAGCGCAGGCAGAAGAGCAGGCTGCAGGTAAATTACTGGAAGCAGGGTTACAAATAGATAAATCGCCTTCTGCAATTAAGTTGAGGTTATATCAAACATTATCCAATATTGCAGCCGAGAAAAATTCTACAATACTCTTTCCGTTTCCTGAAGAGGTATTACCGAAAAAATCTAAAAAAAAATCCAAGTAAAATAGATTATGGAGATGGGGAAGCTTCCAGATTAGGATTGTGAATCAATGATCTCTTGTGTATAATCTCTCTTTGTATTGGGTAATTGACTAAGTATTATAATTAGCACTCCCAGGATAGTATAAGAGAAGTGAAGCTTATTAAAAGTAATCCCATAGTAAAGTTGCATATTAATCCAAAGAATTAGTAATAATCCTATGTAAAACGAAAAGGTACAGGACCAGTGGAATTTCTTATCCCAATTGATCTTCTGTGCCCAATTGATCCTTTTCCTTGTCAGTAATCCGTATAAAGTAATTAAGGGTAATAGGCCGAAAACTATAAACAAGAATAGTCCGGGTATCAAAAAGTTCTTAAATGGCGTATTTTCAAGTACACCTGGAGGAAGGCCAATACCCTTGCCGGAAGGGTCAATTATTAGACTCAGGCCCGAAGGAATTGCACTAATAGCTTGAAGAAATATTAATAAAATAAGAAGATTTGCGGAGATGGATCTTTTCATCAGTATTATGGGAGGTTTTTATACAAATAACTAATTCCCCATAACCCATAAACGGTTATTAATGTTAAAACAATGGGAAAGGAAATATATTTATCCGGGTTCAGTACAATCGCGTCTGTTTCAATAAAAATAGTATATAGATGCACGATGGGCCAATAAACGGAAATAGCCAATCCTCCAAACATAAAAAGAGCCCCCCATTTTTTTCCTTTAATTAGTCCCAGGATTCCAATTACCAGCATTGGGATGTAGATTATCGTATCTCCGAAAGCGAAACCCTTTGCAAATGCTATTCCAACTTTACCAATTTCATTTTCTGATTCCTGTATCCCCAGGTCTACAGCCAAATCATAATCTATTAATGAAAAAGTTTGGCCTGCGATTAAAAAGATAATTAAAACAATTGCTGCTGAAATTAAAACCCAAAAACTAACCCCTTTTTTATTATTCATAGCTCGATGTATAATCCTGGTTGCATCTGTTATTTTTCTAATTGGGCGAATAGTACCATATAGTTATGACCAGCTTCTTTTACACATTTAGGGCAGTAGGCATAATGCACATAAAATTTTTGAGCCTTTACTTTACGTTTTTGTAAATAAGCATCCATTTGTTTTATGAATTTTGGAATATCATTATAGGCACCATCAAAAACTTTACTCATAAACGTTCCCGAAAGTGTTGTGTTCATAGCGTTAGGTACATTGTCGGTAACGGAGAGATAAATTTCTGACATAAAAGCATGCGGGTCCGTAAATAATACCAAAATATCTTCTTTATTGTTTGTTAGATTTTTAGAATCCTCTGCCAGTTTCATCATTTTAGTAATTCTCTTTCCTATCATAGGGGGCAAGGGAATATGAAAAAAAGTAGGTACTGTTGCCTTGATAAATTTTTTATGATCCCAATCGAATGTCTTTTCATTCCATTTTTCAGGGTGAAATTTTGGACAACATTCTTGTTTTTCTACTTTCATAACGTATAATTTAAAATACTCATCAAGGGATCATAAAACAGACTAACAAATTAGCTTTCCTGGAGCAGTTCTTTTTTTAATATGTTTCTAAAACGGGTAGCGCTTAGATAATGATCTTCAATTAGCTTCCCATTGTGTAATAAGCTGAAAACCCCATAGCCGGAAGGAGCCTGTTTTGCTTCAATTGCATTGGTTAATTTGGTTACTTGAAGATCAATGCCATAGTCTAAAGCTGTATTTAACAGGGCAAATACCGACTTTTCATGCCACGGGCACTGATCGGCATATACCAAATGCCAGCCTTTGTATTTCTTTTGATTTGCGGTCCAATCTATAAGTTCAGGGTCATTGGCTTTAAGCTCCCATTTTTTACACATTAATTCAAATCTGCTCCTTTGATCCACTTGTATAAAGCCGTTATTTTCAAAGATTCTTTTATCAGATATCCATGCGCCTACGCTGGTCATCACACAAATACCCGCCATTTTATTCTTTCTGGCTTCGTTCTCGGCTTCCTTTATAAGTAATGATCCATATCCCTTGTTTTTATTATTATTGGGATATACATACATACAATGAATAAACATAAAGTCGTTTCCTGCAACCGGGCGCCAGGCGTCGGACACAGGGATATACTCTATGAAACCTATCATTTTATCAGCGTCGTTCTTTAGAATTTTCATCCGCAATCCTAGCTGATATTGTTTCTCAAACCATTTTCGCTTACTTTGGAATCCGGGGTTCTTTATATCCTTGATGCAATAAAGGGTTTCTTCTTGTACATTTTCAGGTGTTACATCTATAATTTTTGTCATTTCCAAATGCTTGAGGCTTTCAATGGACATTGGTGAAATTCCAAAAGTCTTCGGCTTCTTTTTCCATTTTTTCCAGCCTGGTGTAATAATCCGGAAATTCCTTTAAATGAGCCCAGGCAATTTTTCCAGTTAGGTATTTGTCATCATTAGTGACATTGGTTTCCGGAAACCTTGTTCCGTGTTCAAATTCTACATTAATTCCATCAGTAAATTCGTCCAAACTTACTTCTTCCCAATTGATACCAAGAGATTGTCCTATCTCTTTGGCATCTTGTTTTTTCATTTTTTTCATTTTTCTTATAGTTTTAATTTCAGTTCTTTTATTCTCTAAGGGACATGAACTAAAGACCTAGTGAAAATTATACTGCCGTTTGTTCAAATTGCAATTTTCACCTTCTATTTGTCCAATGGCTAGTTCAGATAGTTCCGATATTTTTGTAAACCATGATTGATCATTTCTACCGCGGCCTTGCTTGTTATTGTCGATCCGGAGATACCATCAATCATATGAGGGCCCTCAATTAAAGCCGCTCCGTTCTGTTCTAATCCAAAGTTGTTCCAATCAATATCAATTGCCCTTCCAACAAATTGATTTTCAAAAGAACTCTGCGTGATTTCAGCACCATATCCTTCGGATTCTGCCATATGTTGAAACTGAAGTTCCAGAATTTCTTTTCTATTATTATCAATTAGAATTTTTGCCCAGATGGATCCTGAAAATCCCCTGTTTTGTATAATCAGGATTACCTTATCTGATCCAATTATTTCAAATATGGGCAAGGAAGAGGTTGACCTTCCCTTTGTTATATTTTTATAAATCTTCGTATTACTTTCTGAATCAGACTTAGTAACTTTTTCGTTTTCATCAATAAGCTTAAAATCTAGTAATCGAGCAATATTAGAAGTATCGGCAAAACTGATTTTTGCAAATTCTAGTAGCTCTTTTACTTCCGGGGAAATTTGCTTTGTAACATTCACTTCTTTAAGTGACTGTTCCGCAACAACTTTTTCCCTGCAGTTCCAGGTTAAGGTAAGCAGTAGTATTAATACCAAGTAGATCCTTATATTTTTTACTTTGGTATTCATGTTACTATTTTTAACCAGCCATTAATCCACCATCTATGACATAAGTATTTCCGTTTACGTATTTGCTTTCATCCGAAGCGAGATAAAGAACCAGATTAGCAATTTCTAAAGCTTCTGCATACCTTCCATAGGGCACAATGGCTTCAAAACCTTTTTGAACCTCTGTTGTATTATCAGGAGAAATGTCCTTTTCTATTCTTCGCATCATTTGGGTGTTTACCGGCCCTGGATGTATAGTATTTACACGTATTTTTCTATCGGCAAATTCTAATGCAGATACTCTCATTATCCCTATAACGCCATGTTTACTAGTTACATAGGCTCCTAAACCACTAAAACCTTTTAATCCTGCTACCGAAGATGTGATAATCACAGATCCTCCTTCAACCATCTTAGGGATTACATATTTACACCCATACCAGACTCCTTTAAGGTTAACAGCTATTACTTTATCAAATACGTCATTAGGATAGTCTTCGATAGAACTTGAGCTTCCTTCTATTCCTGCATTATTGAAGAACAGATTTATTTTGCCAAATTTGGACAAGGTTTCAGCAGTATATTTTTCTACATCAGCCGGATTAGATACATCGGCAACGCAATAGGCCAAATGTGAAGAATCCAGTTCTTTAGAAGTAGATTCGAGCATTTCTTTATTTATATCCACAAGCATAACACTAGCTCCTTCCTTAAGAAACAATGCAGCGGTACTCCTGCCTATTCCGGCAGCTCCTCCGGTAATAATAGCGACTTTATCTTTTAATCGTTCCATGATTATATTTATAATTCGAGCTTTCGTATTTCCCATGTATTTTTTGGAGATTTTACGGCCAAAGTGTTAACCGATAGAAATTTTGCTCGAAGTTCAGGCAATTCATAGCGCCTTACAGACATGGAAATACCATCTCTTTTATTAATAAGTAGCATAATATCGCCAGCGGTATCCAAGAGAACTTCACTAAATCTATAATCATAGATATTCAGTTGGAAGTTGTTTTTACCTCTAAAGTCTTTAGTGACAAGTATGCCAACGGCATATCCTTCATTGAATTCCGTTAGATTCAAATATTCGGGTTCTATTATTACTTTGCCTTCAGGATTTATAAAGCCATAAGTTGTAATCTCCTCTTCTTCCATTATTTTTTTAATCATACATCTCCCATTTTTAAATTGAGGAAAACGTACGCCACTAACATCGTTCACTGATGTATTAGCTAAATTGCTCCAAACAAGATCATCTCTAAATTCTATTACTAATTGCCCTTCTTTATTTATAAAGCCCCATTCATTACCTTTTCTTATGGCCGCCAATCCTTCATTAAATGGCGCTATTTCATCAATTCCGGTAAGCTCTTGTGCAAAAAGTAAAAAGGGTAGTACTATCAAAGCGAATAGCGGGAATATTTTTTTCATGAGATTTTATTTTTAATGGTGTTAATATCGGCGCTAAATTACACTAGGGTTAATTGGTATAATATGACTTTAGTCATACAAAAAGCAGAACACAAGCTATCTATACCACGTATGTTACATGGCTAAAGGACTGTATCTCTCTTTTTATGTATTAAAACATAATATTGGAATAAATCATACTCTTAAGGTCTTTTGGAAGACAATCCCTAATATCTTCCATCTCACCCAGGGAAATATATTTTCTCAAATAAATAAAGGTAGTATCTATATATTGCTCGGCCACTTCATCACTATATTCAAAATCATTAATAGCCGAAGGACCATCGTGTTTTCTTACCAGGTCTATAAATTCTGGCATATGTTTTATTTTCAACTTCTTTTTATTTCTAAGAGTCCATCCGTTTACATAAACTGCTTTTAAGAACATGGGTAATTGCGCAATAAACTGTAAAGACTCCTCAGTTGAAATTACATCGCGTAAGCCGTGCAGAATAGAAGATAATATTCTCCCTGCTTTGTCTTTTTCTTTACCAAGATTCATTTCCTTAGTGTATTCTTTGAGAAAGGTATTGCCCTCTGTTGCATATTGATTAAAATTTAGTGCCATAATTAAAGTTTTTATGTGTGAACCTTAAAGTTGAGAAGTAGTGTTGCCATTACAAATGATTTTGGTCACGTGAACAATAAAACTTGAATTTTAAATCAACAATTACCAAGTGCATCTTTTCCAAAATATTCTACTGATTAATATCATAGTTAACATCTCTGATGCTCAGTAAATTTGAGATTTAGATATAAATACTATATTATGAACGTACTTCTTCCGACCGATTTTTCTAAAAATTCATGGAACGCTATAGTTTATGCGATGGAGTTATTTAAAAATGAAAAATGCAACTTTTTCTTCCTTCATACGTATACCCCTTCATTTTACCGGATGGATTATATGCTGGGGGGCCCTTTATTTAGTGCTATTCCCGATTCGGGTGTTGATATCTCGCTGGCCGGTTTAGAAAAAACGCTTGAAGATGTTAAGAAATCTTATAAAAATTCAAAACATAGCTATAATATCATTTCAGCTTTTAATACACTTACAGATGAAATCAATGAAGTGACATTAGAAAAAGAAATTGATATGGTCGTGATGGGAACTCAGGGCGCAACAGGGGCTAAAGAGATATTTCTTGGAACAAATACAGTTTATGTTCTCCGGAAAGCTATTGTACCGGTCTTGGTAATTCCGGAAAACTTTACCTTCCAAAGAATTCAAAAAATATTGCTACCATCAGACTATTTGACAAATTATAAGGAGAATGAGTTGAGTACTGCTATAAAAATGGTTAAAATGAATAAGGCACAACTTATTGTTTTACATGTAAAAGAGGAATATGATCTGACCGTGAGTCAGCAGGAAAATAAAATGGCTCTATATCGTAGTTTAGATGGTTTATCTACTACTCTCACCGAACTAAAAGGTAGTTTAATGCCAAATGCAATTTTAAATTATGTCGAAAATAATGAGATTGATCTCCTTATGATGATGAATAGAAAACATTCATTTTTAGAACGACTTTTTGAACGACAAAATGTAGATCAGATAGGTTTTCATATTAAAATACCTTTCCTGGTCATAAGAGATACGGCCAGGGTTACTAAATAACAGTTAAAGATGAAAAATATTCTACTACTTACCGATTTTTCCAATAATGCGTGGAATGCGATTTTCGCAGCTTTGAAAATGCATGAACATATGGCTTGTCATTTTTACCTATTAAACACTTATGAACCCAGTTTTGTAAATATTCTTGGAGACAAGAGTAAAGAAAGATTGGGGGTAATCTACGATTCTCTTGCAAAAAATTCTTCAATTGAACTTGATAAGATATTGCAATATTTAGAAATAAATCATGCAAATAAAAACCACACTTTTGAAAAACGTTCTGTATCAAATGATATAGTAAATGCTGTAAAGGAGATTTGCAATGAAAAAGATATTGATCTAATTGTAATGGGGACTAAAGGGGCTACGGGTGCCAAAGAAATTTTTATGGGAAGCAATACGGTAGAGCTTATTAAAAAGATAAACAGCTGCCCCATATTTGCCGTTCCAAGTAAGCATGACTTTAAAGACTTAAGTAAGATTTTGTTTCCTACAGAGTTTACAAAACCATTTACAAAATATGAATTGAATCCGCTAACGGAACTGGCGACAACCTGGAAATCAGAAATATTAATAATTCACATAGCGCAGGAATTTTCGTTGAATGAAGAACAACTAGCCAATAAAAAAGTTCTGATAAAACGTTTGGGTAAAGTTGAGCATTCTTTTCATGATGTGGAGATGCAGGCTAGAGTAGCTGATTCAATTAGTACATTTGCGAAAGAGAGCAGAGCAGATGTTATTGTTTTAATTAATTATAAGCATACTTTTATAGAGAAATTATCCCGTGAAGCTGTTGTAAAAAAAGTAGGCTTTCATACAAAAATACCATTGCTGGTTCTTCCTGAATGAGCCGGATAATTTAGTGTCGTAGACAACATGATCAAAAAATAATACTTTATTATGACTCGAATAGTTTTACCTACAGATTTTTCTAAAAATGCATGGCACGCAATAAAATATGCAACATTTCTTTTTGAACAATCACCTTGTACTTTCATTATAATTCATGCACACCAGGTTAGCCCATCAGGTTTAATAAGCACAATAAACAAAGAACGTGAAACCAGACTTCATGAGATTACGGTTAAAGAATCTGAACGAAAGCTTAATAAAATAGTAAATCATTTAAATAAAATAAATAAGATTCCGGGGCACCAATTTGAAGGGGTACTGGTCCCAGATTCTTTATTAAATGCGATAGGCCGTGAAGTAATTGATAAGGATGCTGACTTTATAATTATGGGAACCCAGGGAGCTTCTGGTTTAAGTGAAATTTTTATGGGTAGTAATACGGTTAGTGTTATAAAGAATATTAATTTTTGTCCGGTTATTGCAGTTCCCAACTCTTATGATTTTAGCACTTTCAATGAAATTTTGTTTGCATCAAATTTTAAACACTTATATCAAGGAGTTGAATTACAACCATTACTTGATCTTGCCAAACTTCGTAAAGCCATGATTAATGTTATTCACATCAATGCGGAAGAGGAATTGAACGAGGAACAGCTACAATTAAAAAAATTGCTTCACAATTTATTAGGAGAAGAGAACATTGATTTTGAAGAATTTGAATATCATCCTAACATTGCCTTAAAAATCAATGAGTTAACTGAAAAGAAAAATGCAGGTTTGATTGCAATGATCAATTCACATCATAGTTTTTTTAAAGGTTTGACGCACGAACCTGTTGTCAAAAAAGTTGCTTTCAAAACAAAGATCCCTTTTTTGGTCCTTCCAGAAGTGGAGTAATATCATTTATTCGGCTTGGCAAATACAATTAATCACATCCTATTTCACTATTTATGTGCCTCAACCGATCCTGGAACTATTTATAAGCACAGATTGTCGTTTGAGTAAACAGAATACCATAAATTTGCTCTTTGAAAACTCTACCATCAATGAGTAAAGCCATTTATGTAGCCACTACCGAGCCCAATAGCGGGAAATCTATAATATCATTAGGACTCATGCATTTGTTATTGGGGAAAACAGCGAAAGTGGGATACTTCAGACCAATAATTGATGATTACGGACCCGGGGAGAAGGATAATCATATTAATACAGTGATTTCCCATTTTGGAATACAAATGGAATATAATGAAGCTTATGCCTGTACCAGAAGCGAGGTAATCCAAAAACACAATCAGGATAAGGGTTATGAGGCATTAGACAAGATCATTGAAAAGTATAAAACCATTGAATCGCGTTTTGATTTTATTTTGGTTGAAGGAACCGACTTTTCTGGAGAAGGGTCCATAATAGAGTGGGACATTAATGTCTTCATGGCTAAAAACCTTGGCATCCCCACAATTATTCTGGCAAGCGGTGTGGGTAAAACCTTGGAAGAATTGGTTGATAACCTTTACCTCGCTTATGATTCCTTTACCAATAAAGGTGTTGAAGTTTTAATGGTAATTGCCAATAAAGTAGAACCCCAAAATGTTAACTTGGTAACCAATGGCCTTTTAAAAGCACTTCCAGGCGAAGTGCTAATTGGCACCATCCCATTAAATCCAGACCTCGGTAATCCTACTATGAAGGAGATTGTTAAAGAACTGGAAGGAGAAGTACTTTTTGGACAGGAATTTATAAATAACCAGGTGAGTAATTTTAGTGTGGGGGCCATGCAATTGCGTAATTATCTCACTCATTTTAAAGAAAATGGTTTGGTTATTACTCCAGGTGATAGATCTGATATTGTTCTTGGAGCCTTACAGGCTAATCTATCTTCAAATTATCCAACAGCTTCCGGAATAGTTCTCTCTGGTGGCCTGGTGCCTGAAGATCCGGTGATTCAATTAATTGAAGGTCTCTCGGAAATCGTTCCTATTATCTCAGTACAGGGAGGTACCTTTTCAATTGCAAATAAAGTTGGTGCTATACGGCCCAAGATATATGCGGAGAATAAACAGAAAATAGAGACATCTATTCAGGACTTTACCAGATTTGTTCCTATAAATGCTTTGGCAGAGCGTCTTATTACTTTTAAAGCAATTGGGATAACTCCACGGATGTTCCAGTATAATCTTCTCAAAAGGGCCCAAAGTAGCAAAAAGCATATTGTCTTACCAGAAGGTACAGATGATCGCATACTTCGGGCAGCTAAGGAACTAATTGATGCTGATGCAGTTAATTTAACACTTTTGGGCGATCCCATACAGATAAAGGCAAAGGCAAGACAACTGGATTTGTTACTTGATTTTAAAAAAATAGACATAATAGATCCTGTAAATTCAAGATATTTTGAAGATTATACGAATACCCTTTATGAATTGCGTAAACATAAAAATGTTGATAAAGCCATGGCGAGCGACCTTATGGGTGATATCTCCTATTTTGGGACAATGATGGTCTACAAAGGTGACGCGGACGGTATGGTTTCAGGTGCTGTTCATACAACTCAACATACTATCCGACCGGCACTTCAGTTAATTAAAACCAAACCCAATGTGTCTATCGTTTCCTCAGTATTTTTTATGTGTTTGGAAGATCGGGTTTCGGTTTATGGCGACTGCGCAATAAATCCTAATCCCGATGCTGAACAATTAGCTGAAATTGCAATTACATCTGCCGCCACTAGTTTGGCATTCGAAATAAATCCTAAAATTGCTATGCTTTCATATTCTTCAGGAACTTCTGGTTCTGGGGAGGATGTAGAAAGGGTACGCGAAGCTACGGAATTAATCAAAAAAAGAGCACCTTATCTTAAAGTTGAAGGCCCTATCCAATACGATGCCGCTGTAGATAAAAATGTAGGCAAAACTAAAATGCCCGACTCAGAAGTAGCCGGACAAGCAAGCGTTTTTATTTTTCCGGATCTTAATACAGGTAATAATACCTATAAAGCCGTGCAGCGAGAAACCGGTGCCCTGGCGATAGGCCCAATCATTCAAGGACTAAATAAACCTGTAAATGATTTGAGTAGGGGAAGTACTGTTAACGATATATTTAATACAGTTATTATAACTGCCATTCAGGCCCAGGCGGTATAATTCAATTAATTCAATGAATATTCTAATTATTAATACAGGCAGTTCATCTATAAAGTTTCAGTTAATGAATATGCCTTCAGAAAACCTTTTGTGTTCTGGCATGGTAGATAGAATAGGATTGGAAAATGGAAATTTGAAATATAATAAGGTTGATTACGAAGCTAAAGAAATGGTTCAGTTTTCATCGCACAGAAAAGGACTTGAACGGGTTATAGAATTGCTTTTGGATCCTGTTAACGGGGCCATTGGTAACGAAAACGAAATAGATGCGGTGGGACACAGGGTGGTCCATGGTGGAACTACTTTTTCCGAAACTACAGTGATTACCAAGGAAGTAAAAGATAAGATTGGAGATTTGAGTCAGTTAGCTCCACTGCATAATCCACATAACCTGGAAGGGATATTGATTGCCGAAGAATTATTTCCACATGCCAAACAGGTTGCAGTCTTTGATACCGCCTTTCATCAAACTATTCCATTGAAGGCTCGTAAATATGCCATACCGGATGAATTTTACACAGATCACGGAATACAGCTTTACGGCTTCCACGGCACTAGTCATAAGTATGTTACTGAAAAAGCAATAAGCTTTTTGGATAAAAAAACAGCAAAGATTATTAGCATTCATTTAGGTAACGGCTGCAGTATTACTGCCGTCCAAAATGGAAAAAGTATGGACCATAGTTTAGGCTTTGCTCCCTCAAATGGACTTATTATGGGCTCCAGAAGTGGGGACATTGATCATTCCATGATTTTTTATCTTGTAGAAACACTGGGTTACAGTTTGCAGGAAGTAAATGATTTGCTCAATAAGAAAAGTGGAATGCTGGGACTTACCGGTTATAGTGATTTAAGGGAAATTCAGGCTAAAGCTAATGAAGGTGATTCGAAATGTCAGCTAGCTCTGGAAATGAATGCTTATAGGATTAAAAAATATATTGGTGCTTACTGCTCCACCATGAATGGATTGGATGTCTTAATATTTACCGCAGGGATAGGTGAAAATTCCGGTTATCTTAGAGAACTGGTTTGTTCTGAGATGGACTTTTTTGGCATTGAGTTGGATACAGAAATGAATAACCAAAAATCTTCTGAATTTCGGGAAATACATAAAAGCTCTTCAAGAGTGAAAATTTTGGTCATTCCCACGAATGAGGAATTGGAAATTGCAAAGCAAACCTTTCAACTGTTAAAAACCTCCTGAAAACAAAAAAATACACTACAATTTCTCGGTGAAATGATTAAGATCATTTCGTATAGAAAGTCTATGTCCTACATTGCCAATTATTAGTATTAACCTAAAAAAATTTATCATGTCAGACAACAGTAGTAATGTTTTGCTAGCTCTTATATCAGGGGCAGCAATAGGAGCAGGTATCGGAATCTTATATGCTCCTGACGAAGGGATTAAAACCCGAAAAAAAATCAAGGATAAAGCACTTGAAACCAAACACGATCTAACAGCACGAATTTCTCATGCCAAAGACGAACTCACAAAAGTAGCAGATGAGAAGAAAGAAGTTTTTGAACAAAAATTAGAGGATACCATCTCTACAATGAGTTACAAAGCAGATGAAATTATTGTTCAATTGGAGCGAAAGCTTGAAGAGATCAGAAAGAAAAATGCACAATTACAGAAGTAGGCTATTATGGCTTTTGAAGGTTTAAGACAAAATATTTCTGAATTGGACGAAAATGTCAGCTCCTATGTGGAGCATAGCATAGAATACGCCAAGCTTAAAAGTTTTAAGATATCCATGGTTTTGGTTACCTATTTGGCTAAGGTTTTGATGGTCGGTACCATTGCTATTTTGGCTTTAATATTTTTGAGCTTGGCGGCTTCTTTTAGCTTGGGTTACGCAATGGATAATATGGTTTATGGATTCGCTATAATTGGATTTTTATATCTGTTGTTTGCGATTATAGGCTATGTTTTTCGGGACAAGTTAAATAAACCTTTGCTGCAATTATTTTCTAAATACTTTTTTGAAGGACCATGATAGGAAAATACAATTCATTTAGGGAAATTGATCAGGATTTGAAAATCCTTGCTCTGGAAAGAGAGATCAACAAGGAGTATACGAAGTATAGTATGCAAGAGCTTAAAACTTATTTCTATCCCTTTAATTTAATTAGAAGTTTTGATGGTTTTGTTGCGAAAGTGGTCATTCCACTTATTTTAACAAAGGTGTTTAAGAAAAAAAGACTGTCTTAATAGCCATTTATAAAGATTCCTAAAAATACCATAGGTGTTTAAACTAATACTTATGGTTATTTTTTTACAAGAACTGCGCTTTATTTATATCTTTTCATTTTTTATATTCTAAGATTCCTATGTGTAAAAAGGTACCTTTACCAGTATTAAGACTATTCTATGAACACAGGCCTAGTATTGTCAGGTGGAGGATTTAAGGGTATTGCGCATATAGGAGTTATAAAGGCTTTGGATGAATATGGTTTCGAGATTACTCATATAGCAGGGACCAGCACTGGTGCCATAATTGGTGCATTGTATGCCGGGGGCCTGGATTGGAAACAAATTCTCGAATTTATAAAGAAAGTAAATATTTTTAGTTTTAATAACTATGCGATTGGCAAACCTGGATTTGTTGATACTGAAAAATTTTATAACCAATTCTCCAAGTTCTTTCCTGAAGATAATTTTGAGAGTCTTAAAATTCCATTATTTATCACTGCAACTAACATTCTGGATGGTAGTTTAAAAGTTTTTAATCAAGGAGAGCTTATCCGTCCAGTATTGGCTTCGGCAGCGTTTCCGGGAGTTTTTACACCGATAAAAATAGAGGATGAGTATTATGTGGATGGCGGAGCGTTGAATAATTTCCCTGTAGATTTAATTAAAAACCATTGTGATCAGATCATTGGTGTTTATGTCAATCCATTTCTTAAAGTAGGGATAGAACAATTAAAACACTCTTACAATGTATTAGAACGTGCTTATAAGATACGCTCGGCTAATGATGCACTTTCTAAATTTGGAGATTGCAATCTGGTAATATCACCCAAAGATTTGATAAATCACCGTACATTTTCCATAACTGATGTGGATACCGTATTTGATTTGGGATATAAGGCTGCCATACAGGCATTGAAGAAGACGGATAATCTTCATATTCCCAAAAAAGATGGCCTGGAATAGTTTGGGGAGTTATTATTCAAAATCATACAAAAGGATGCCCCCTATCAAGAACTTCTACTACATGGACGATTTAAAGCTCTCAGACAGAGGGCATTTTAAGCAAAATGTGAAATATTAACTAATCTCAATTACTTTTGGTTTAGCTTTTAAGACAACTTCTTTTTTTGCCAGTCTAAAGCTTAGAATTCCGTCATTGTATTTGGCTTTAATTTCCTCTTCTTTTACATTTTCTGGTAAAAGCAAGGATCTTTCAAATGCATTATAACTAAATTCTTTTCTGGTGTAATCTTCATCCTTTTCTTCCTTAGCAACCTCTTTTTTTGCAGAAATATTAAGGTATCCTTCATCAATGGTAATTTCAAAATCCTTTTTAGCGAAACCAGGTGCTGCTAATTCAATTTCAAAGTGATCTTCCTTTTCCATTATATTTAATGCAGGTTCTCCGGCTCTTGCGTTCCAGAAACGATCATTTGTCAATTCCCGATTCCAAAATTTGTCGTCAAAGAAATTCTCCATATCAAAAAAATCGGAAGTAATTAGGTTTCCAAAAGGTCTTGCCCTTTTTTTAAATTTAACTAGTGTCATAATATTAGATTTAAGGTTAAACATTAATTGAGCTACGAAGGTAAGGTGGACATCGAATAATCGGAATGATATTGATCAGTAGCCTTTGATTTTTTAAACAAATTGCATTATGACATTTAACATTGTACTTTAAAAAGGAACCTTCAAAAGATTTTATCCAGTTATATTTACATGTAGTGTTCAGGAAAGGTCATCGTGAAATATTTACTCCTTGATTGAAAATTTGTTTGGAATTTGAATATATTCGTAGCCTATGGATTATTTTGTAATTGCCAGTATATTGGTATTTATTTCGGCATTCTTTGGTTATCTAAACGTAAGATTCATTAGGCTTCCGAACACTATTGGGCTTACTGTGATTACAATTTTATTTACACTTGGGATTTTTGCACTTAGTTATTTTGATGATACTTTACTAAATGCGGAACGCTACATCATAACACATATAGATTTCAGGTCTGTGCTGCTTGATATTATGCTTAGCTTTTTGCTGTTTGCAGGTGCTCTTCATACCGATTTGCAAAAACTAAGAGAACTTAGATGGCCCATTCTCATTTTTGCAACTTTTGGTGTTCTTGTGTCTACTTTTCTAATTGGAACAATTGTATATTTTATGTTGCAGGGTATAGGATTAGAAGTTCAACCTATAAATTGCCTTCTTTTTGGAGCGCTAATATCCCCAACAGATCCTATTGCGGTTTTAGGGATATTAAAAAAAGCCAATGTCCCTAAAAAGTTGGAACTTAAGATTGTAGGCGAATCACTTTTCAATGATGGGGTTGGTGTAGTAATTTTTCTAACGATTTTCGGACTTGCAAATGGAACCGGAGGAGAATTTTCTCTTACGAGTGTTCTTTCTCTTTTTGTTCACGAGGTTGGCGGGGGATTGCTTCTCGGAGCTTTGCTGGGTTGGATAACCTTTAGGTTAATGAAGTCTATAGATGATTATGATATTGAAGTCATTATAACATTGGCGGCTGTTATGACCGGGACTGTTGTTGCACAATATTTGCATGTTTCTGCTCCGCTAGCTATGGTGATTGCGGGATTGATTGTAGGAGGAAATACAGCAAGACGTCAGGCTATGTCTGAACTTACGGAAAATTATGTGGATAAGTTCTGGGAACTAATTGACATTCTATTAAATACAATTCTTTTTGTACTTATTGGAATGGAATTATTGGTTTTAGACCTGGAGCCAGAATTTGTGCTGGCCGGACTCATTGCTATACCCATTGCCCTAATTTGCAGGTATGCCTCTTTGATTATCCCTGTAAATGTGTTTGCAAAGAGTTTAGATTTTGTTCCAAATACCAATCTAATAATGACCTGGGGAGGATTACGCGGAGCAATATCCATTGCCCTGGCACTCGGTTTAACCAATGAAATGAATAGAGAATTGTTTTTGGTTATGACCTATGTTGTAGTAATTTTTTCCATAATTGTTCAGGGGCTTTCCGTAGGAAAGTTGGTTAAAGTACTCAGGAGAAAAAATAGTGGACTTTAGGGAATCATATATCTATTTCCAGTAGAATAGGGCAGTGGTCAGAACCAAAGAATTCTGGAAGGATTTGCGAAGATTTAACTTTAGGCATTATAGAATTGCTTATTAAAAAATAGTCTATTCGCCAGCCCGTATTCCGCTCACGCGCTTTAAAACGATAGCTCCAGTAACTATACGCCACTTCATCCGAACTTAAATATCTGAATGAATCTACAAAACCTGAATTAATGAAATTGTCCATTCCATCTATTTCTATTTGAGTATATCCTGCCGTTTTATTATAGTTGGATTTATCGTTTTTTAAGTCGATAGCCCGATGCGCAACATTAAAATCCCCACACACAATTACCGGTTTTAATTTCTCTTTATCTTTTAAATAATTGAGAAAGTCCGCATCCCACTGGCGGCGATAAGGCAATCTGTCTAATTGCTGGCCCGAATTGGGGACATAAACATTAATTAAAAAAAAGCGGTCATATTCAGCGCAGATTATTCTTCCTTCCGAATCGTGTTCTGATATTGCCATATCATAAGTTATAGTAATAGGATTGGATTTACTTAATATCGCCGTACCGGAGTATCCTTTTTTTTCAGCGGAATTGCAATATAGATGATGCCCTTTTAAGGGTAATAAAGCTTTCTCTACTTCAACATCCTGTGCCTTAGTTTCCTGAACACAAAGGATATCAGGATTCAAAACATTGACAGATTCAAAAAATTCTTTTTTAATGATGGCCCGGATACCATTTACATTCCAAGAAATGATCTTCATTTTGAAAAATTTAATATGTATAAAAATAACATACTTTATTCATATAGAAGCTTTAATTAAATACTCTTAAGGGCATGTGACTAAAATGGAATTTAAATGTCTTCTCTTAATGTTCTTGTCTTATAATTTAAGGATGATCCCGATAATTTTACGATATTGCAGCCTATTTTAGTAGGGTGTTTAATAACAACCCGCTATTATAAAACTAGGAGTGTTAGCTCAGTTGGTTTAGAGCACCGCCTTGACAGGGCGGGGGTCGTTGGTTCGAATCCAATACACTCCACAAAAATTACTGGTTTAAAGATAATCCAGAATTCTTTCCAGGGCCATACCCCGGGATCCTTTAATAAGGAGGTTGCCTTTTTTTAACTTATTACTTTTAAGAAAGCTGGATAGGTCATCAAAAGTTGCAAATTTGGTCAAGTCTGAATTCGTTTTGTAAAAATTTTGTCCTACCAAAAAGACCCTGTCAAAATTCATCGCTGAGACAAGATCAACAACTTTTTGATGTTCCTCAGCGGCTTTTTCACCTAGTTCAAACATATCTCCCAGAAAAACAACTTTTCTACTACCGGGAAAATTTTGAAAATTCTTCAGGGCCGCTTCCATGCTATCTGGATTTGCGTTATAGGCGTCAAGAATAATTCGATATTCGTTCTTATCTATAATCTGTGAACGATTGTTTTGCGGAAGGTAGGCTTCAATCGCATTTTTAATATCCTCCAATGGAACATTAAAATATTTTCCTATAAGCACTGCAGCACAACAATTAGTAAAATTATAACTGCCTATTAGCTGGGTGTTAATTTCGATTTCTTCTGTTTCTATCTTTACAAAAGGATGTGCTCCCAAATAATTTATTCTATAATAATTATAATCTGAAGCGCTATACCCAAATTTATTGGTGTAATTTCTTAATTGTTTCTCTTGAATAACATCATCTGCATTCAAAAAAATAAACTTTTTCTTAGCAATAAGATGGTCATAGAGTTCACTTTTACCCCTTATAACTTGCTCTGCACTACCAAATCCTTCCAGATGGGCCTTCCCAAAATTAGTTATATAGCCATAATCAGGTTGCGCAATATTGCATAAAAATTCGATCTCTTTTACATGATTTGCACCCATTTCAATGATGGCGAATTCTGTATCTTTTTTAGTGGTAAGAAGGGTAAGAGGAACTCCAATATGGTTATTTAAGTTTCCCTTGGTTGCAATTGTCTTATATTTTTTGGATAACACCGAGAATATTAATTCTTTGGTGGTGGTTTTTCCATTACTCCCTGTAAGTCCAATTACTTTTGCATTACAATAATTTCTATGATGGTTGGCTAACTGTTGAAGGGACTCCAGCACATCATCTACTAATACAATATTTTCACTTTTGCTGTATTTTGCCTCGTCTACTATGGCAATTGCCGCACCATTCCGAATGGCTTCTGACGCAAATTTATTACCGTTAAAATTTTGACCCTTAAGGGCGAAGAATATACAATTAAGTTGAATGTTACGGGTATCTGTGGAGACCTGAGGATACTTTAAAAAAAGTTGGTGCAATTTCTCAATTGTCATAAAACAAATATATAAAAAAGCCCCGATGCTAACATCAGGGCTAAATTCATATTTTACATATAAAACTATTTGGCTTTTTTGCCTCTTACCGTTTTATTTTTAGTCTTTGCCTTAGATCCAACTCTGGACATTGCGCATCTGAATCCTATATAATCTGTTGACATATATTGTGGTAAAAATCTACGTTGGGCGGGGTCTAACCAGTATGCTCTATCTTTCCATGACCCACCTTTGTATATTCTTACTTCATCATTAATAAGTGTTGTCCTATTATTGCTTTCGTCATACTGACGAACAATTAGTCCGGCAGAATCACGCTCTACTTTGTGATTAGGAGAATCATACATCTTTCTAGCCGGATCGTCATCATCATCCCCGGCAAATCGGTCAAAGAATCTGGATGAACTAGCATCACCATCCCTGTAGCCTCTGTTATCACTATCTGAGAAATTGGTTCTTAAATAAGTTTCCTCTTCGTCAACAGGCACCATTTTAATTTCTCCAGGTAGATTAACCGCCACAACTTTTCCATTAGGCAGAGTGTCAAAAATTACACTATCTCGAAGAATAGTTACTTTTCCATCTTCGCCTATGGCCGTTTTCATGTAAATATTACCTCTGTAGTAGTTGAAATCACTTATTTGATCATCCACAATTGGTCGATAAACATCGGCAACCCATTCCGCAACATTACCTGCCATATCGTAAAGACCAAGGTCATTGGGTTTGTATGATTTTACCTGTGCGGTGATATCAGCACCGTCATCGGACCAACCAGCAATTCCGCCGTAATCACCTTTTCCTTGCTTAAAGTTTGCTAACTGATCACCTCTACCTACTCGTTGACCATTTCTTGTATAATCGCCTTCCCATGGATATTTTTTTCTACCTCTATAATTATTATATTCCCTTGTTCCTTGTAATGCAGCAGCTGAATACTCCCATTCAGTTTCCGTAGGTAGCCTATATGCGGGCATAATAATACCCGAACTTCTCGTGGCAAAATTGGAAACGGAATCTTTTTTCATTTTACCTTGTAATGAATCTATTTGTCCGTTATATACAGATTCTGGACGATTTAGATAGGCTTCAGTACTAAAAGTGCCTTCAACCTCACCGGTCATTGCCTGATATTTTGCATTCTGAGCCAAATAACCTTCTTTTTCCAGCATTGCTTCATTTACCCTGTCTGTTCTCCATTCGGCAAACTGTACTGCTTGTATCCAATTCACACCAACTACTGGGTATTCAGCATATGCCGGGTGCCTAAGATAATTATTGGTCATGGTTTCATTATATCCCAATCGGTTTCTCCATACTAAAGTATCCGGCAGAGCGCCTTTATAAATATTGGCATATTTGGGATTTTCTGGTGGGTATACCGATTTAAGATAATCAAGATACTCCTCATACATTACATTGGTTACTTCAGTTTCATCCATATAAAAAGATTGGACGTGCTGTGAGCTAGGAGTATTATTCCAGTCATGCATTACATCATCCTGTACCTTTCCTTTTGTGAATGTACCTCCTTCTACAAAAACAAGTCCCGGACCCGTTTCTTGTTCTTTAAAGTCAGTATTGTATTGAAAACCACCCTCTTTGGAGTTTATTTTCCAGCCTGTAGCTCTTGATACGTTCTTTGATGATGATGAGGCAGATTTTTTACAACTATTAAGTGTAAAACTTCCCATTATCACTGCACAAGAAAGTACAACTTTGATCAACTGTTTTTTCATCTGTATTTAGGACTTAAGTTCAATCTCAAACAGCATTTATCGCAATTTGATAGAATATTTAAATAAAATTGTGTCGCTTTCGGCTTATAAAACGATGATTATTACATAATATTTTATAGTTCCGAAAATATTTTTGCCCATTTATACAGGCAAGATTTATTGGGACCTTGTCCATTTTGATAACGGCACAATACATAATATAGTATGGATAGAAACATTTCTTTTAAATTATTAAGGATAATCGGCGCTTCACACGTTTAATTTAATGAACTTAGAATTAATTTGTAATCTAAATAAAACGCTGATTTTCAGCTTTATTGAGCTAAATTCAAAAATAAAATACCTCTAAATGCAAGATATTTTTGAAATGCTCGTTACTTAACAAGTAATCAGACAAAATAAAGTAGATGATTAACTAGTAATTATTTGCGATTTTGGACTAATTCCACGTTACATGACAAAAATGAAAAAATTAGTTATTCTAGCCTTATTTGCCTTTGTGTTTAAAATATCTGCGCAGGAGCAGAATAATGTAATAACCACGGCAGTTCCTTTTTTAACTATAGCCGCAGATGCAAGGTCCGGTGGCTTAGGTGACATGGGTGTTTCAACATCAGTTGATGCATATTCACAACAGTGGAATCCCGCTAAGTTTGCATTCGCTGAGCGTAAAATGGGAATAGGGTTAGGTTATACACCTTATCTGGAAAGTATTATTACAGATGTCTCCTTATTAAGCGGAAGCTTTTATGATAAAATAAACGACAGGAGCGCATTTGCCTTTAGTTTGCGCTATTTTACCTTAGGTGAAATTGAATTAAGACAGTTTGCCGGAGACCCGGGAACAATAGCCAAACCCAATGAATTCGCTATAGATGGTTCTTACGCACTGAAGCTTAGCGATAAATTCTCTATGGCTATTGCAGCAAGATACATTAATTCAAATCTCAGATTACCGGAAAATGGTGATGTAGATTCACAGTCAGCAAGTTCATTTGCCGTGGATATTGCAGGTTACTTTCGTTCCCGTGAAATAGCCTATAATAGTTTTGATGGTAGATGGAAAGCTGGCTTTAATATCTCAAACCTTGGAGGCAAAATAACATATGAGGAAGGTGGTCAATCCAATTTTTTACCTTCAAATCTTGGAATAGGTGGAGGGTTTGATTTTATTTTTGATCAGGATAATGTACTGGGTTTAAATTTGGAATTCAACAAACTCTTAGTACCCACTCCTCAGGATTTTAATGATGATGGGGTAATAGATTCTGCAGATAATGACATATATCAGCAGATAGGCTGGTTTGAAGGCATATTTAAATCATTCGGAGATGCACCTGGTGGATTTGAAGAAGAACTTCAGGAGATAACCTGGGCATTTAGTGCTGAATATGCGTATCAAAATGCTTTTATGTTTAGAACAGGTTATTTTCACGAAAGTGAATTTAAAGGAGCAAGACAATTCTTCACCATCGGAGCCGGATTTAAATTCAAATCGGTTCAGATAGATCTTTCGTACCTATTCTCTACTTCACAAGTGAAGAACCCTCTTGAAAACACGTTGCGATTCTCACTTACATTTAATCTGGGAGCGGAGTATTATAATGATTAAAGAAAATATAGCTGTAGAAAAAACCTGTCCCCGGACAGGTTTTTTTATTTTGGTATCAAGCTGCTTTGCACAACTATCTAAAATAAAGTACATTTAGTTTTAACTCCGGTTAGTCTGGATATTTATCACATACTATGGAAAAACTCAGGATTTCCTTTGAATTATTGGTTTATGATACTTTAGATGAGCTTTCCCAAAGTGAAAAAACGCTTATGCAAATTGCCGTTGAGGCCAGAGAAAATGCCTATGCTCCATATTCCCAATTCATGGTCGGGGCAGCAGTTCTTTTAGCCAATGGCGAAATCGTGATAGGTAATAATCAGGAAAATGCCTCTTACCCTTCAGGTTTATGTGCAGAGCGTGTAGCACTTTTCCAGGCAGGTGCAAAATATCCCAAAGTTGAAATAAAAACAATTGCCATTAGTGCATCATCTAATACCCATAAAGTAGACAGACCAGCAGCTCCTTGTGGAAATTGTAGACAAGCCATTGCTGAATATGAACAAAAACAAAATTCACCAATATCTATTTTAATGATGGGGTCTTCGGGTAAAATATTTAAATGCGGATCCCTGGAAGATATCCTTCCTTTGGCATTTGGAAGCTCCTACTTAAAATAATCTTTTTTATACTCCTGAAGAAATTAGATTTAACCATAAATTCATTTTTTATACTGGATTTATACCTTTTCTATCATTTTTTTTTCACTATTGATTTAATGTGTATTTTTGTTTTTCCTTGATATTCCTGAACTATTCATATCTGAATTTTTCGGCAGAAAACAAGTACACTATAAAGAAAATTATTTGATGAAAAAAGTTACCAAGGAGGTATACCTAAAATGGTACGAGGAAATGTTGTTCTGGAGAAAGTTTGAAGATAAACTTGCTGCCGTATACATTCAACAAAAAGTTCGCGGATTTTTGCACCTATACAATGGTCAGGAAGCTGTTTTAGCCGGCGCCTTGCATGCAATGGACCTTAAGAAAGATAGGATGATTACAGCCTATAGGAACCATGTTCAGCCCATAGGAATGGGTGTAGACCCAAGGAAAGTAATGGCGGAATTATATGGCAAAGTAACCGGTACTTCTAAAGGAATGGGTGGTTCCATGCATATTTTTTCTAAGGAACATAGGTTTTATGGAGGTCATGGTATCGTTGGAGGGCAAATACCTTTGGGAGCCGGATTGGCTTTTGCTGATAAATATTTTAAAAGAGATTCAGTAACTCTGTGCTATATGGGTGATGGTGCTGTAAGACAAGGTTCATTGCATGAAACCTTTAATTTGGCAATGCTCTGGCAATTACCGGTTGTATTTGTTTGTGAGAATAACGGTTATGCGATGGGTACTTCGGTAGCAAGAACTGCGCACACTACAGATATTTGGAAACTTGGTTTGGGATATGAAATGCCCTGTGCCCCTGTTGATGGTATGGATCCATTAACGGTAGCCGGGGAAATGAGTAAGGCAATAGAAAGAGCAAGAAGTGGCGGTGGCCCTACCTTTCTGGAAATGAAAACATATCGATACAGAGGCCATTCTATGTCTGATGCTCAACACTATAGAACAAAAGATGAGGTAGAAGAATATAAGAAGATAGATCCTATTAGTCAGGTTCTTGAGGTTATTAAGGAGAAGAAGTACGCCTCTGAAGAGGAAATTAAAGCAATTAATGATAAGGTGAAAAATCTTGTTAAGGAATGTGAGAAATTTGCAGATGAGTCTGAATATCCTCCAGTAGAACAGCTTTACGATATGGTATATGAACAAGAAGACTATCCCTTTGTACAACACAAATTATAAGTAAATGGCAGAAGTAATAAATATGCCCAGGTTAAGCGATACCATGGAAGAAGGTACCGTAGTAAAATGGTTAAAAAATGTTGGTGATAAGATTGAAGAGGGAGATATCTTGGCTGAGATAGAAACAGATAAAGCTACCATGGAATTTGAATCATTTCACGAAGGCACCTTACTGCATATTGGGATTGCTGAGGGCGATGGTGCACCGGTTGATACATTATTAGCCATAATTGGTGACGAAGGAGAAGATATTTCGTCTTTATTAAATGGTAACCAGGGAACATCAAATAACAAAGTTGAAGCTGGAGAAGACACAATAACATCAGCTAAAAAGGAAGAATCTACGGTAATAGAAGAAAGTAATAGTTCAACTGAAATTCCTGAAGGCGTTGAGATAATTAAAATGCCTCGCCTCAGTGATACCATGGAAGAAGGGACCGTTGTCAGCTGGTTAAAAAAAGTAGGAGATGAAGTTGAAGAGGGTGATATATTGGCCGAAATTGAAACTGATAAGGCAACGATGGAATTTGAATCCTTCTACTCAGGTCAACTTCTTTATATAGGCATAAAGGAAGGCGAATCAGCACCTGTTGACGAAGTATTGGCTGTAATTGGTCCGGCCGGGACTAACGTTGAGGCAGTATTGCAATCTAAACCTGCTTCAAAAACGGAAACAGGTACGACTACAGAGAAAGAGATAAAAGTTCCTCAGGAAGCTGCAAATAAAGATAATTTAGAGGTAAAACCATTAAATTCAGGACAACGGGTTTTTGTTTCTCCATTAGCGAGAAAAATTGCTACAGATAGGGGAATAGATCTTATGGCTGTTAAAGGTAGCGGAGATCATGGCAGGATTGTTAAGCGAGATATAGAAAATTTTGTACCATCTGAGGAAGTTATTGCTCCTGCTGCGGTTATTGAACCCAAAACGACTCCGGATAGTCCGGTAACTGCACCTCAAATCCTTCCAATAGGGGAAGAACATTTTGAAGAGGTTAAAAACTCTCAAATGCGTAAGGTAATAGCCAAACGATTGGGTGAATCTAAGTTTACGGCTCCTCATTATTACTTAATGATTGAGGTTGCTATGGATAATGCCAAGGCTTCTAGAGAAAAAATAAATAGTCTTCCGGACACCAAAGTTTCGTTTAATGATATGGTGGTCAAAGCATGTGCCATGGCACTTAAAAAACATCCTCAGGTTAATACCTCATGGAATGGCGACACTACCCGATATAATCAGCATATTCATGTGGGGGTAGCTGTTGCGGTAGATGACGGTTTGGTAGTACCCGTATTAAAATTTACTGATCAGATGAGCTTAACGCAGATTGGTACTTCAGTTAAAGATTTGGCAGGAAGAGCTAGAATTAAAAAATTAACTCCTGCCGAAATGGAAGGAAGCACTTTTACGGTTTCTAATCTGGGTATGTTTGGTATTCTTGAATTTACTTCAATAATAAATCAGCCTAATTCTGCCATTCTCTCCGTTGGTGCTATCGTTGAAAAGCCCGTAGTAAAGAACGGACAAATAGCTGTTGGGAATACCATGAAGATTAGTTTGGCATGTGATCATAGAACGGTAGATGGAGCCACAGGAGCCCAATTCTTGCAGACCCTACGGGCCTATCTGGAGAATCCGGTCATTATGTTAGCTTGATAAAATAAAATCTATTTCTTGAAAAACAGTCTGTTAATACATAAAATAAGGTATCCGGAATACTTAGGGTACCTTGTATAATATAGAATACAAATGAAGCAGGTAATTTTACTTTTTTTATTGACTTTATTAACTGCCTGTGGTTCGTTAAAACAAGCTCAATCCACTACTTCAAACCCTCCTGCAGGTCCGGACGGCCTTAAAGGGAATTTGAATATATCTGACGGCGAGAACATACCCCCTGAAGAGAAAACAACCGAGGTTAAAAAACGTGGGAAAGCCGAATTTTCAGATAGTATAAGAGTCAGAGGCATAATGAACTATTTGGCATCAGATAATTTAAGAGGCCGGGATTCAGGAAGTGAAGGGATAGAAAAAGCTGCTGAATTTATAGAAGGCATCTTTGTTCAAAATGGATTAAAGCCCTATTTCGGAACATTTAAGGATACCTTAACCAATTTTTATAAACCGGCTTTCAATATTGTTGGTGTCCTGAAAGGAACCGATAAGAAACTACAAAATGAATATATCATTATTGGTGCGCACTATGATCACATTGGTATACTAACACCCACAAATGGTGATGCTATTGCTAATGGCGCTAATGACAATGCTTCCGGGACAACTACAGTACTGGAATTAGCAAGGTATTTTGGAACTCATAAGAGCAACAAAAGGAGCCTTATCTTCGCTCTTTTTAGTGCCGAGGAGAAAGGTTTACTAGGATCCAAACATCTTGCTAAAAAATTGAAAGAAGATGGTCTTAACCTTTATTTGATGCTTAATTTTGAGATGACCGGTGTTCCTATGGTGGATAAGGACTATTTGATTTTTGTTACGGGTTATGATAAATCCAATCTGGCAAAGGAAACTAATAAATATGCTAATAAAACTTTGGTTGGATTTTTACCCAAGGCTAAGGAGTCTGGCCTTTTTCAAAGATCGGATAACTATCCTTTTCACAACGAATTTAATATTCCATCGCAGACCTATTGCACTTTTGATTTCACTAATTTTAATTTCTATCACAAAGTAGGTGATGAGGTGGACCAAATGGATTTTGAACATATGGCTCATGTAATAAACAATATGATACCCGTATTGGTTGGATTTTCAAATTCCCCCGAACAAGAAATAAAGTATTATTGAATGTCTAATGTAATAATTACAGGGTGCAGCAGGGGTATGGGATACGAATTGGCCCGCCTTTTTGCCCAAAGCGGGCATAAGGTTTTAGCGCTTTCCAGAAATGATAAGCCAATTAAGGAATTAAATGAAGGTAATATTACTGCATTTCCTTTTGATATTTGCAAAGACAAAGATTTTGAAAAGCTTGAACATTTTTTAGAAGATAATTGGAGAACTGTAGATGTTCTAATTAATAATGCCGGACAATTATTAAACAAACCTTTTCTTCAAACAACCAGGATTGAATTCGAAGAAATATATAAGGTAAATGTATTCGGTGTTGCAGAACTTACCAGACTGCTCATTCCAAAAATGACTATTGAGGGGCATGTGGTAACCATTAGTTCTATGGGAGGCGTACAGGGTAGCGTTAAGTTCCCAGGGCTTTCGGCTTATAGTTCAAGCAAAGGAGCTGTAATTACACTAACCGAATTATGGGCTGAAGAATTTAAAGAAACGGGCCCCTCGTTTAATGTACTGGCCATTGGAGCTGTACAAACTGAAATGTTGGAAGAGGCTTTCCCGGGCTATAAAGCACCTGTAACGGCCAGGGATATGGCCATTTATATTATGGATTTTGCATTAAATGGACAGCGCTATTACAATGGGAAGCTATTACAGGTAAGTAGTACTACCCCTTAATTTAAAGAATAATATGCGTTCTTAAATTTATTTTGTCCATTGATATTAGCAAAAAAAGTCTTTATTACATGGCTAAAAACAATAAAAACAATTTTAACTTCAATGAACGAAACATTGTTAAAATACCTTCCTGAGAATGCAGTCACGCCTTGTCTTGAGCTTATAAAAGGAAATGGGGTGAACCTAAAAATAGTTAATCAGAGGGTAACTCGCCATGGAGATTATCGTCTGATGCCTAATGGGTCGCATCAAATTACGGTTAATGCCACTTCAAATAAATATCGTTTTTTAATAACGCTTATTCATGAAATTGGACATTTGGTAGCTTATGAAAAATTTGGAAGAAGAATAAAACCTCATGGCCTGGAATGGAAGCAGACTTTTCAGCACCTTATGCTTCCATTTATTAGACCGGAAATATTTCCTTCTTCTATTTTACCCATCCTTGCAAAACATTTTAGTAACCCAAAAGCCAGCAGCACTACAGATTCTGATTTGTCCATGGCTTTGATGGCTTATGATATTCCAACTGACAAAATTCAAGTTTTTGAATTACCTTCAGGAAGTATTTTTAAGATACATAATGGGAAGTTATTTAAGAAGGGACAAAGAAAAGTAAAAAGATACCAGTGTATTGAAATCTCATCGGGAAGGGTATACTTGTTTCAACCTCATGCGGAAGTTGAGGTAGTAATTAATAAATAAGAAATGAAAAAAAATAATAACTATTACGCCGTTTTAATGGCTGGGGGAGTGGGTTCCAGGTTTTGGCCGGTTAGTACATCTGCATACCCAAAGCAATTCCATGACATGTTGGGTGCTGGCGATACTCTTTTACAAAAAACCTTTAGTCGTCTCAACAATTTTATACCTACAGAAAACATTCTAATTCTTACGAATGAAAGGTATAATGACCTTGTTTTGAGTCAGCTTCCTATGATAAGCTCAAAACAGGTGATTTTGGAACCTGTGATGCGTAATACCGCCCCCTGTATTTTATATGCAGCTTTGAAAATAAAAAAAATGAATCCTGAGGGATTAATGATTGTGGCTCCAAGTGACCATTGGATAGAAGATGAAAGGGCATTTGAACTCAATGTGAAGAATTGTTTTGATAAATGTGCTGGGGAGGAAGTAATATGTACGCTTGGAATAAAACCTACTTTCCCTAATACGGGATTTGGTTATATCGAATTTGAACAAATAGCACAGCAAGAAACAAATTCAGGCTTATTTGCAGTCAATCAATTTAGAGAGAAACCGGATTACGAAACAGCTAAGTCATTTTTAAAACAAGGGAATTTTCTTTGGAATGCCGGTATTTTTATCTGGAGCGTTAGAACCATTTTGGCGGCGTTCAAGGAATTTCAATCGGAGCAATATGAGTTGTTTAATTCCGGATTTGATATATTTAATACCCAGGGTGAAAAAGAATTCATCGATAAAAATTATCCAAGAGCAGATAATATTTCAATAGATTATGCCATCCTTGAAAAAGCCGGGGCAATATTTGTTCTTCCTGCTACTTTTGACTGGAATGACCTGGGTACCTGGGGTTCATTATATCATAAACTTGAGAAAGATGAAGACGACAATGCTATTGTTAATGGTAAAGTTTTAAGTGAGGATGCTTCCGGAAATATGATTCGATTACCAATAGATAAAATAGCTGTTATTGATGGATTAAAAGATTATATAATTGTTGATAAAGAAGAAGTACTAATGATTTACCCTAAATCCAAAGAACAATCTATCAAAAGTGTTTTGGCAGAAGTAAAAAAGAGATTTGGAGGCCAATACACATAATTATGAATGAAGATTTTAATGAAAATCCATTATCCGATGCTGATGAGAAGCTCAGCGGAGAACAAGCTAAAAAAGATTTTCAGGGATTTTTAGGAAGCACCAAAAAATTTCTTACGGACCTTTTAAACATTCGTAAGGATACAGATCAGGAAGCTACAAAACAAGCTATTATAGCCGATATACCTTTTAAAGGGCATACGATTTGGATATTGATATGTTCAATTTTCATAGCTTCAATTGGTTTAAATGCAAATTCTACGGCTGTTGTAATTGGAGCCATGCTTATTTCTCCATTAATGGGTCCTATTCTAGGTATGGGCATGTCCATTGCAATAAATGATATTGATACGCTAAGGCGTTCTTTGAAGAATTTTGCCGTAATGGTGGTCATTAGCATACTTACAGCATATTTATTTTTTGAATTTTTTCCGTTAAGAGATGAATCCTCTGAGTTATTGGCCAGAACAGAGCCTGATATCAGAGATGTGTTAATCGCTTTTTTTGGTGGTTTCGCTTTGGTTATAGCCAGAGCAAAAAAGGGAACGGTAGCTACTGTAATTTTTGGAGTGGCTATTGCAACGGCTCTAATGCCGCCTTTATGTACTGTAGGTTTTGGACTGGCGATTGGCAATTGGGAATATGCAACCGGGGCTATGTACCTTTTTATCATCAACACCATTTTTATCGCTGTTGCCACAGTGATTGTTCTAAAATTCCTCCGTTTTCCAATGGTTAAATACATTAATTCGAAAAAGAGACGAGTTTTTGCCAGGATTACTACTTTGGTTTCCCTCCTGGTCATGATTCCCGCCATAATTACCTTTTATAATGTTTGGCAGGAATCCCGATATATGAGACAGGCTCAGGATTTAATTAAAAAGACTATTGAAGTATATAAGTTTAAGGATAGGGGAAGGTATTTAGATAATCTTACTGAGATTAACTATAACAGGAAAGGTGGTTCTTCAATTGAATTAGTTTGTATGGGAGATGAACTTATACCTGATAATGTTATCGCCAGCTGGAATGAACAAAAAACCACATTTTCCAGACTGGAAGATACGGAACTAAAAATTGTTCAGGGGGGAAGAGACGATTCTGAAATAAAGTTCAATTATATTAATGAATTATACGAATCTAAAAAGGCCGAATTACTTAATAAGGATGAACGTATCAGTCTTCTGGAATCTGAATTAGCCAACCTGAGTAAACTAAGCACAAAACAAATTCCTTTTAGGCAAATTAGTGCAGAAGCTAAAACCAATTTTGAGAATCTCGACAGCTTAGGGTTTGCTTATACCATTACAACTGACTTTACTACGATTGATACCATTCCGATTTTTGATGTAGTATGGAAAAAGGGCACCAAGGGGCCCGATATAAAGGAAGATACTCAAAAACTAAACAACTGGTTAAAACTGAGAATAAATGATGAAAAAGTTCAAATAAAGCAGTGAGCAATTTAATTTCGCTCTTCAATATACATTTGCCTAACCTTTTTAAATAACTCTGAGGAATACACAAAATCAGTTATTGCTTCATTATCTGTTTTAAAGATTTCATTATTGGTGCCTTCCCATTCTTTAATACCATTTTTAAGAAAGATTATTTTTTCACCAATTTCCATAACCGAATTCATGTCATGACTATTAATCACGGTAATTATATCAAATTCCTTTGTGATCTCCTGAATCAAGTTATCAATTAAGATCGCTGTATTGGGATCAAGGCCAGAGTTTGGCTCGTCGCAAAATAAATATTTGGGATTCATTACTATAGCCCTGGCAATAGCAACTCTTTTCTGCATACCTCCCGAAATTTCTGCTGGGTATTTTTTATGTGCATCAATGAGGTTAACTCTTTTTAGTACAATATTTGCCCGGTCTTCCATTTCCGATCGAGATTGATTAGTAAACATATCCATAGGAAACATGACGTTTTCTTCAACGGTCATGGAATCAAATAATGCGCTCCCCTGGAATACCATCCCCATATCCTGTCTTAAATCTCGTTTTTCTCTTCCAGACAATTTGGAAAACATTCGGCCATCATAACTAATTGTTCCCTCATCTGGTTCAATTAAACCCAAAAGACATTTCATAAATACCGTCTTACCAGAGCCACTTTGACCTATAATCAGATTGGTTTTTCCTTTTTCAAAGGAAGTAGTTATGCCCTTTAATACTTGGGTATCTCCAAATGATTTACTTAAGTTTTCTACATCTATCATTAGCCTAATAATAGTTGTGTAAGAACAAAGTTAGATATAATGATCACCACACTGGTCCAAACAAAAGAGGTTGTACTTGCTTTACCAACATCAAGGGCGCCACCTTTCATGAAATAGCCATGAAATGAAGGGACGGTAGCAATTATAAATGCAAAAACAATAGATTTAATAAAGGAATAGGTTACATGAAAGGGGATAAAATCTAATTGTATGCCTTGAATAAATTCAGCAGATGTACTGTAATTCCCTAAAGAATTTGCAATTAACCCTCCAAAAATTCCCACATACATAGATATAGCAATTACAAAAGGATAAAATAACATTGCTATTATCTTAGGGAAAACCAGATAATTAAGGGAATTTACTCCCATAACTTCCAATGCATCTATCTGCTCTGTTACCCGCATGGTACCTATGCTGGAGGTAATATAAGAACCCACTTTACCAGCCATTATGATTGATGTAAATGTAGGGGCAAATTCGAGTATAACCGATTGCCTGGTAGCAAAACCAATCAGGTCTTTAGGTATCAATGGATTTGTAAGGTTTAATGCGGTCTGGATGGCCACAACACCTCCAATGAAAACGGAAATAAAAATTACGATCCCCATTGAACCATAAATTAGTTCATCAATTTCCTTTAAAATTAAAGATTTCATTATTGACCACTTTGTAGGTTTTTTAAAAACCTCGCGAACCATAATGGAATAGCTGCCAATTGATGAGATATAATTCATAAAACTATGCGATACTTCTAGCGGTAAAAATAGTAATATTAGCCTTGATTTAACCTTCATTTAAAATTTTAAAACTTAATTTAGGCATTTTTAAAACTTGAACTTATATATAATGTTTTCCAAAAGTTATTTCACATCGATTTTATTAATTGGATTCTTTTTGAATTCTTCAGAAGTAATATGTCAACGAAGAGCCAAAGAATCTGCTAAAATACAAGTTTCTGCTCCCCTGAAAACCACGCCGAAGTTGATTGTTGGTATAGTCGTTGATCAAATGCGCTATGATTACCTGACACGTTTTTGGAACCATTATGGGGATGGTGGTTTTAAACGACTGGTGAATGAAGGCTTTAATTGTAAAAATAACCACTTTAATTATTCACCTACAAGTACCGGCCCGGGACACGCATCTGTGTACACAGGTACCACTCCGGCAATACATGGAATTATAGGAAATAACTGGTATGATAAGGAAATTGATCAACTGGTCTATTGTGCATCCGATGATTCTTTAGAAACAGTTGGAGTGATTTCAGATGCAGGAAAGATGTCACCTCATAGAATGACGGTTACCACCATTACCGATCAATTGCGATTACACACACAATTAAAAGGTAAAGTTATTGCTGTTGCACTTAAAGATAGAGGGGCAGTCCTTCCCGGTGGTCATACGGCGAATGCCGCTTATTGGTTCCTCGGCGGAAGTGAAGGGAAATGGATCAGCAGTACCTATTATATGGAGAATTTACCCAAGTGGGTCGTAGATTATAATTCTTCTAATGTTGTTGAGAAATATAAAAAGCCCTGGAATACTATTGAGGATATTACTTCTTATGAGGAAAGCGGTCCTGATAATAATGCATATGAGGGTCTGTACACGGGCGAAAGCACTCCTGTTTTTCCGCATGATCTTCCAGGTTTATGGGATAAGAATAGTAAATATGACTTGCTAAAGGTTACACCTTTTGGAAATAGTATTACTACCGATTTTGCAATAGAAGCAATGAGAGAGGAGGAACTCGGTACAGACGGTGTAACAGACTTTTTAGCTATTAGTTTTTCAAGTACAGATTATGTCGGACATTGGTTTGGTGTAAATTCGAAGGAAATACAGGATACATACATGCGTTTGGATCGTGATTTGGAACGAATATTAAAGTATCTCGATACCAAAGTGGGAGCCGGGGAATATACCGTTTTTCTTACTGCAGATCATGGAGCAATAAATGTTCCTGCGTATTTGAAAGATCAAAAAATACCAGCCGGATATATTAATAGGACCGAAATACAATCAGAATTAGGAGAATTTATTAAATACAAGTATGGTTCCGTAGATTTAATTAAAAATTATTCTAACAACCAGCTTTTTCTTGATCATAAGATTATTCAAAATTTAGATCTAAATCTAAAGGAAGTTCAGGAGACTTTGGCCATTGAATTGCTGTCATACAAGGCCTTTGAAAAGGTTTACACCGCATATCAAATGCAAAATAATGAGTATACGACCGGAATTCCATACATTATTCAAAATGGATACAACATGAAACGCTCTGGTGATATATTAATGGTGCCAAAACCTGGAATTATTGATTATAGCAAAACGGGATCCACGCACGGATCTGCTCAGATTTATGATACCCATACGCCACTACTCTTTTATGGAAAAGGTATCAAGCCGGGCTCAACAGCTCTTAGAACAGAAATCCCTGATATTGCACCTACCATAGCCATATTGTTAGGGATTGCATTTCCTAACGGAGCTACCGGCAGGCCTATCACACAGATCTTAGAATAATTTATTAAGAATTTTTTGCCATCTGAATTTACGAATAAATTCGCCTTCTTTTTTAGAAACCAGAAAGGGAAGATTCTTTTTATTGGCCTTGGAGTAACCTTTTAAAGTATCTATAAATAATATCGTCTTTTTTCTTTTAAAAGCAATCTTAAGTGAGGCAATGAAACTAATAAAATAACCGTAACGCATACGATACATGGCCTCACCTTGCAGATAACGTGCTTGTTTGTTATAGGAAGCCCCCAGAGGTCTCAAATGCTTTATTTTTAATGTATCATCAGTAATCACCTTAAAATCATTATACTGTGCCAATAACTCATCAACAGTATCCCAGCCTATGGAATTCTTTAATCCGCCTATAGTTTTAAAACACTGTTTTGTATAACTTTTAAAAGCACCACGGACATGATCTTTATTCATAGGATGATTTAGTTTCCACACTCCTTTGGAATCTTGTTCATAAGCAAATCCGCCTAAAATCCCTGCTCTAGGATCTGAATAAATTAGTTCTGATATTTTTTCAAAGTAGTTTTCCGGAAGTATAATATCAGCGTCCAGTTTGACAATAAAATCGTATTGGTCATCTAACAGCTCAAATCCTTCATTAAATGCTTCCACAACTTTAGCCCCAGGCATATGAAGTGCAGAGGATGATTTGTTAACTTTAATAATATGGTTGTTTTCGGAGACAAATTCATCTATAATAGTTTCGGTCTTGTCTGTAGAATTATCATTCACAACCAAAACTTTCTTTGGTTGCATAGTTTGCGATAGAACAGCATTGAGCGTGGCAGCTAAGTATGCTTCTTCATTATGTGCACAGATTACAATATAATAATTCACGATAGTAAGTTATAATTATTCCGGTGCAATAAGTCCGATGCTTTCGGGCGTCCTATTTCGCTCAGCATAAACAATATAATAACGAGGAGTAAAAGTGCGTAAGAAAGGTCTAAGTCCTAATTTCATAACAGGATTAGCCCAGCTAAATGTATCTTTAATCTCCCAACCAGCTTTTTCAAGCAACCAATTAAACTGCCAGGCCTCAAATTCATGATAGTGTCTATCCCAGGGGTCCGTTTTACTCCGGTATGCTGAGGCAAACCATAGGCGCAATGGGACGCTGGTAACAATCTTATCTGCCTTTATTGCTCTCAAAATATTGTAAGGTGCGAGTAGGTGTTCAAAGATTTCGAATGCGGTGACTACATGGGCATTCGAATTCTGTACAAAGTTAAAATCTACATCCAAGTCTTCACCGCTGGTATTTTCAACCTTATAGCCATGCTGCTTCATTATTTCAGAAAATGGGTTGGTAACCCCTAAATCCAATATGGCTTCCTGGGTATTTATATGTTTTTGAAGAAAGGTAAGTGTATTTTTGTACCTTTTACCCGGAAAAGTTTTGTCATACATATTTTCAGCATCTATAGACTATAGCGTTGATATTCATACCTGCGCCAACACTGGCAAAGATAACAACATCCCCTTTTTCTATATGCTGATTTTCTATTTTTCCGGTTTTAACCATATGAAATAAGGTGGGAACGGTTGCCACAGAACTGTTTCCCATTTCATGAATATTCATTGGCATAACTCCTTCAGGCATTTCCAACCCATAAGATTTGTAAAATCGTTCTACGATAGCTTCATCCATTTTTTCATTTGCCTGATGAATAAATATTTTTTTTACATCTTCAATTGGGATTCCACTTTTTTCCAAACAATTCCTCATGGCATTTGGAACATGATTTAGCGCAAATTCATAAATTTTACGGCCATACATTTTAATATATTGTGTTTTGTTCGAACATGATTTATTATGAGATTCGCCGAAGAATAAATAATAGGCTTCTTCATTAGTATACGTAGCTGAACTATGTGCAAGTATCTCACCGGAATCCATAGTATCTTCAATAATACAAGCTCCGGCACCATCTGAATAAATCATAGAATCTCTGTCGTGCTGATCAATTACCCTGGAAAGTGTTTCGGCCCCAATTACCAGACATTTTTTTGCAATACCACTTTTAATAAAAGCATGCGCCTGAATAATACCTTCAATCCAACCCGGACATCCAAACAGCATATCATATGCAACACAATTAGGGTTTTTAATTTTTAGGAGATGCTTTACTCTTGTGGCTAAACTAGGTACTGTATCGCTCTGAGAAGCCCCATGGCTTACATCCCCAAAATTATGCGCAAAAATTATGTAGTCCAGCTCCTCAGCATCAACCTCAGCATCTTTAATAGCATCGCTTGCTGCAAAAAAACCTATATCTGACGCATTAAGATCTTTTGTGGCATAGCGCCTCTCATCAATTCCTGTTATTGCCTTAAATTTTTCGATAATAACGTCATTGGTATAAGCAAAAGGAAGTCCTTCACTTGTAAGAAAATTATGTTGCTCAAAATCTTTATTTTGAGTAGTGATCGACGGGATATAACACCCTGTGCCGCTAATTCCAATACTCATGTCTAGTGGAGATGACTTAGTTTTAGGCAAAATACTAAAAAAGTTTGCTGTACTGTGCAAGTATGGTAATCAATTACGATGTTCAAAATAAATTTACAACATTGGAACAAGTTCTTCAGCTTTGGCATGGCCTTTCAAACCCCTGTTTATAGCAGATAAGCTAAGCTTCTGCATATGCTTCAATGGGAGCACAAGTACATATTAAATTACGATCTCCATAGGCATCATCTACTCTTCTCACACTAGGCCAAAATTTATTTTCACTCAGGTAGGGTAATGGGAATGCAGCTTCTTGCCTTGAATATGGAAAGTCCCATGAATCATTAGTCATCATATGCAACGTATGTGGTGCATTTTTCAATAGATTATTTGTATCCTTTGCCGTGGACTGATCAATTTCTGACCGGATTGATATCATAGCATCACAAAATCGATCTAATTCATCAAGATTTTCACTTTCGGTAGGCTCTATCATAAGGGTCCCGGCGACAGGAAAAGATACCGTTGGAGCATGAAAACCATAGTCCATCAAGCGTTTGGCAATATCATAAACCTCTATCCCGTTTTGTTTGAATGGCCTGCAATCTATGATCATTTCATGTGCCGCACGCCCTTGTTCTCCGGTGTAAAGAACATCAAATTTTCCGCTTAACCTATTCTTTACGTAGTTAGCATTAAGAATAGCAATTTTTGTAGATTCAGTTAATCCGGCTTCTCCCAACATCTTAATATATCCGTATGAAATTAAACAAACCAATGAACTGCCCCAGGGAGCCCCTGAAATTGCGGTAATTGCTTTTTCACCACCAGTTTTTATTACCGGATTACCAGGTAGAAAAGGAACCAATTGTTCTGCAACACAAATTGGACCCACTCCAGGTCCGCCTCCACCATGTGGAATAGCAAAAGTTTTATGAAGATTAAGATGGCAAACATCAGCTCCAATAGTTGCCGGGTTTGTTAATCCAACCTGTGCATTCATATTAGCACCATCCATATAAACCTGTCCCCCATGGCCGTGAATAAGTTGTGTTATTTTTTTAATGGAGGATTCAAAAACTCCATGTGTTGAAGGATATGTAATCATTAATGCAGCCAAATTTTCAGAATGCATTTCTACTTTCTCCTGCAGGTCCACAATATCTATATTTCCTCGATCATCTGTTTTAGTTACAACAACCTTCATTCCAGCCATTACAGCCGAAGCAGGATTAGTTCCATGCGCCGAAGCTGGAATAATACAAATATTTCTATGAACTTCGCCTCTGGATTCATGATATGCCCTTATAGTCATTAATCCGGCGTACTCACCTTGTGCTCCGGAATTGGGTTGCAGAGAAGTACCTGAGAAACCTGTGATTTCCGTTAAATCTCTTTCTAATTCCCGGAGGATTATTTGATAACCTTCTGCCTGTTCAACAGGAACAAATGGATGAATGTTTCCCCAGGCCGGCATACTCAAAGGCAGCATTTGACTTGCAGCATTCAATTTCATAGTACAGGAACCAAGTGAGATCATAGAATGATTTAATGCCAGATCTTTTCGCTCTAATTTTTTAAGATAACGCATTAATTCTGTCTCCGAATGATATGAATTAAAGACTTCGTTTTCGAGGAAGGGTGTATTGCGTATTAATGAATATGGAATAACATCTTTTGTTTTCGCATCAAGAGAATAAATTTCTTTGGATTCAGACAATTCACTAAAGCAAGTGAAAATTAGTTTAATATCATTTTTGGTTGTTGCCTCATTGACCGATATAGAAACGGTATTATTATCAATATAATTGAAATTAATACTATTTTTTTCCGCGATTGATTTTAAGGACTTCGTGTCCGGAATCTGTACCTTAATGGTGTCGAAAAAAGAGGTGTTCAATTGTTCAAATCCTTGTTTTTCAATTAACTGACTTAATGTCCTGGCATTATTATGAACTTTATTTGCAATATATTTTAACCCTTTTGGCCCATGATATACTGCATAGGTCCCTGCCATAACCGCAAGTAAAACCTGTGCTGTACAAATGTTAGATGTAGCTTTATCTCTTTTAATATGCTGTTCTCTGGTCTGTAAAGCCATACGTAATGCCTGCTTGCCGTCGGCATCTCTGGTAAGTCCTATTATTCTTCCGGGGATATTTCGTTTATAAGTCTCTTTAGTGGCAAAAAATGCGGCATGTGGGCCCCCATAGCCCAAAGGAATTCCAAATCGTTGTGTGGTTCCAACAACTACATCTACTCCAATTTCACCAGGCGGGGTTAATAAAACCAAGCTGAGTAAATCTGCAGCTACCGCAACTTTCATCTCCTTATCCCTGGCTTTTTGAACAAAACTTTTATAATCATATACCTGACCATATTTCCCGGGGTATTGCAAAAGAGCACCGTAAAAACCCTCGGTAAACTCAAATGATTCATGATCTCCGGTTACCAATTCAATTCCGAGGGGCTTTGATCTGGTTTGCAGTAGTGATATGGTCTGTGGCAATACTTCATTAGACACAAAAAATTTAACAGTCTCATTTTTCTTTTGCCCCCTCGTTCTTACATCAAAAAGCATAGTCATTGCTTCGGCAGCTGCAGTACTTTCGTCTAAAAGTGAAGCATTGGATAGCTCCATCCCTGTAAGATCGCAAATCATGGTTTGGAAGTTCAATAAGGCTTCCAATCGCCCTTGTGAAATTTCGGCCTGATATGGCGTATAAGCCGTATACCATCCTGGGTTTTCAAGAATGTTCCTTTTAATGACCGATGGGGTAATACATTCGTTATATCCCAGACCGATATAAGTCTTGTATATCTTATTTTTTAAAGAAAGGGAATTTACATGTGACAGGAATTCATGCTCGCTCATTTCCGTGCTAAGATCTAAAGGTTTCTCAAGTCTTATATCACTGGGAATAGTTTCATATATAAGCTGGTCTATACTTTCCACACCAATGGTTTTAAGCATTTTAGGCAGATCTTCTTTTCGTATACCTATATGTCTTGAAGCAAACAGGTCTGTCGTCATAATTCCGGATTTTATTGCTAAAATAATAGTGAACAAAATTAGGGATTAATTCTTGTAAAATAATCTATTTCAAAGCGTAGTAGCCTAAAGTTTTTAACGAAAAAGATACGTTATGAACAGTTTGGCTATTTTTGCTTAATGGGGTGGTTAGGCCGTATTTTTAATTTTTATTTAGATGCCAGCATTCATGTAGCGTTTGCTGTTATAAGTCTATTATTGATCACCAATCTGCACTTAAACATTTTACCCGGGCAGCATCTCATTTTTTTCATTTTTTTTGGAACTATTCCGAGTTATAATTTTATTAAATATGGGGTTAAAGCCAAAAAATATATCATGGTAAAGAATAGCTATCACAAGCAAATACAAATTTTCAGTTTACTATTATTGGCGTTTGCAGGATATCATTTCTTTTTTCTGAGTTATTCGGTATGGTTCATTTGTTTTGTATTAGCCGTACTTATAGGGTTGTATGCATTGCCGGTTTCTTCAAAGCACAAGAATTTAAGGAATTCAGGTATCTTAAAAGTACTTCTGGTGGCGCTGGTTTGGACAGGAGCTACCGTCATAATTCCGGTAATATCTTCGGCTATTTCATTTTCATGGGACATTTACCTTTTAATACTCCAACGGTTTATTCTGATTCTCATATTGTTAATACCTTTTGAGATTAGGGATCTTGAATATGATGAATTGAATCTTAAGACAATACCACAGCGCATCGGAGTATCTCAAACCAAAGTTCTTGGACTGCTCTTGTCTTTTATATTTTTTATAATAACCTTTCTTAAGGATGATTTAAGTTGGTTAGAAATTGCCGGAAAAACAATACTCTTTTTGATTTTAATAATTATGCTGTTGCTGACACATAGAAAGCAGTCAAAATATTTCGCTTCTTTTTTTGTGGAAAGTATTCCAATTTGCTGGCTGGGAATCCTAATAATCCTGGATAGTTATGTTTAGAGATAATGCTCAATCTTCTCTTTCATTTTTTCCTTTTCCTGCTCAGAAAGATTATGCAAATTGGCCTTGTCACAAAGTATGGTTAGTTTTTTGTTCTTCTTAGAAAATGCTGCGCAGGTTTTACAGTACAAAAGGTGAATACCTAATTTGATTTGTTCAAGAAGTGATGCTTCTTTGTACTGTTTTTTATTGCAAATTGTACTTGCTTTCTCGCAACTAATCATAATTTAAACCAATTTTCATTGAGACAACCCATAAGATTCGTTCTCGCTCTGTGCACCATTACCCAAAGGTTAGACGGATTTATCCCAAGTTCATTACATATGTCTTCAGTACTTAATCCACGTATGGTTTTCATAACAAATACGGCGGATTGCTTTTTTGGCAGCTGAGATATACATTTCTGTATGGCTAGTCCCAATTCTTCATTTTCTATTGCATCATTTTCAAGTGTGCTAAACGGATCCGCTACATTTTCTTCCAACCAATCTCCTGAGGAATCACTATGGCTACTATAATTAATTCGCACTTCAGCCTTGCCTTTCTTTGAATTAATTTTTCTATAATGGTCTATGACTTTTCGTTTCAAAATAGCAATGAGCCAGGTGCGCTCTGTCGCAGCTCCCTGATAATTTTTAGCAGATTTTAAACCTGCCAGGAATGTTTCCTGTACCAAATCCTTAGCGATCTCAGCATCGCTTACCCGTGCCACGGCATAGTTAAATAGATAGTCGGCGTATTGGTCGACCCATGAATCAGGATTTAAAATATTTTCCGTCATTTTGATACTTGTGGAATCCAAAAATAAATTAATTTTAATGAAAATATTAATTTTAAATGTAATACGCACAATTATGAAGAATATCGGCTATCTCATTCTATTGTTATTTATTCAAATAAGCTGCACTCAAACTAAATCTATGTCAATTTCAGAATTGACACCTCAGAATGTTGAAAATGCCGTCCTAATTGATGTTCGAACCCCAGAGGAGTATGCAGAGGGTCATCTGGATAATGCAATAAATATTAATTGGTATGATAAGAATTTTATTAATCAATTCAAGACAATAGAAAAGGAGAAAACTATTTATGTCTACTGCAAAAAAGGAGGACGCAGTGCAAGTGCGGCAGAGTTACTGACCTCATCTGGGTATAAAAATGTAATAGACCTGTTGGGGGGCTATGATGCACTGGAAGTAAAAAATTAAATCAAGCAGTCTTTTTCATTAATCCAGCGCGCTCTAAAAGAGCTTCAATTTTAGGTTCCCTCCCCCTAAAGCGCTTATAAAGAACCATTGGTTTTTCAGTCCCACCTTTGGAAAGAATATGATCTTTAAATTTTTCAGCTATTTCTCTGTTAAAAATTCCTTTTTCTTTAAAATAATCAAAGGCGTCGGCATCTAATACTTCAGCCCATTTGTAGCTGTAATAGCCCGCTGAATAACCACCTTGAAAAATGTGGGCGAAAGACACACTCATACACGTCTCCTGGTTATTTGGGTAAAGTAAAGTATCTTCAAAAGCTTTAACTTCGTGTTTCTTCACATCTGAAATAATTGACGGATCAGATGCATGCCATGACATATCCAGGAAACCAAAACTCAGTTGGCGCATTGTGGCCATCCCCTCCTGAAATGTTGCAGATTTCTTTATACTTTCAACTAATGACATAGGAATAGGTTCTTCTGTCTCATAGTGCCTTGCGAATACTTCCAGAGCTTCTTTTTCATAACACCAGTTTTCCAATATCTGGCTGGGTAACTCAACAAAATCCCAATATACAGAGGTACCGGATAAGCTTGGATAGATCGTATTCGCAAGAATGCCGTGGAGAGCATGCCCAAATTCATGAAACAGGGTAGTAACTTCATTAAAAGTTAACAGTGATGGTTTATTTTCTGTAGGTTTGGTAAAATTACAAACGTTTGAAATCTGAGGTCTTTCATTCTTGTTATTCAAGGTGAACTGGGGCTTAAATGAAGTCATCCAGGCACCAGCGCGTTTCCCTTCCCTGGGATGAAAATCCGCATAAAATAAGGATATAAATTTATTATCATTATCATAAATTCTATAAGTCTTAACATCCGGATGATACTTGTCCACATCAAATACTTCTTCAAATGACAATCCGTATAGTCTTTCGGTAATCATAAATACTCCTTCAATAACATTTTCCAGCTTAAAGTATGGTTTGAGCTTTTCATCGTCAAGGCTAAAGCGTTTTTGCTTTAATTTTTCGGAGTAAAAAGACCCATCCCAGGACTGTAGTTCCTTAATTCCATCCAGTTCTTTTGCAAACTCTGATAGTTCTTTAAATTCCTGTTGCGCTGCAGGCTTTGACTTTATCAACAATTCCTTTAAAAAATCATACACTTTTTCCGGGGTTTCGGCCATTCGCTCTTCTAAAATGAAATTCGCATGATTTTTATAGCCCAATAAATTGGCTCTTTCATGTCGAAGATTGGCAATTTGGAGAACATTAGCCTGATTGTCTAGTTCGTCATTGTGAAACCCTTTGCTACCAAATGCCATTGACAACTCTTTTCTTAGTGCTCTCTTGCGTGCATATTTCATAAATGGAATATAACTTGGATAATCCAGAGTAATAAGCCATCCTGTTTTACCTTTGTTTTTTGCTAACTGCACTGCGGCATCTTTTGCACTTTCTGGAAGCCCGTCAAGGTCATCTTCGTTTGTGAGGTGCATTTCAAATTTATTTGTCTCTTTTAACAGGTTTTCACCAAATTTTAATTTTAGTGTTGCAAGTGTTGTATCAATCTCCCTTAGGCGTTTTTTTTGTTCTTCATTGAGGTTAGCACCATTTCTGCTAAAATTTTTATACTTTTTATCAAGTAAGGTACGCTGTTCTGCTGTAAGCGGGTATTTGTCTTTATTCTCAAATACCTTTTTTACTCTTCTGAATAATTTTTCATTAAGGGTAATATCATTATTAAACTCGGAAAGCAAGGGCGATATCTCCTGAGCAATCTTTTGGATGGTATCATTTGTTTCTGCAGAATTCAGGTTAAAGAAAAGACTGGCAATGCGTTCTAAATGTTGTCCTGAGAATTCTAAAGCCTCAATAGTATTCTCAAAAGTGGGTTCTTCTTCGGAATTGGTTATGTCATCAATTTCTTTACGAGCATTTTCAATGGCTTGCAGAAAGGCCGGCATAAAATGCTCATTTTTAATATTAGAGAAGGGAGGGATATCAAATGGGGTTAATAAAGGATTCATATATAGACCGATGTTTATTACTTTATTTACGAAGAGGATTTAATCTAAATTTATGAAGAGGATTTAATCTAACGAGGACAACAACGCTTAAATTTCCTATTTAGGTTTATTTATTTCCTGAGCACCTTTAACTACTTTATCTTTTAGTCCTTCTTTGTATAAAAGAATTTTATCCATTACACACTGATCACTACTGCCAATGATTTGCGCAGCAAGTATACCTGCATTTTTTGCGCCGTTAAGTGCAACGGTCGCTACCGGAACGCCCCCGGGCATTTGTAAAATAGACAAAACTGAATCCCAGCCATCAATAGAGTTACTGCTTTTAACCGGGACACCTATTACCGGCAGAGGAGAAAGTGAAGCTACCATTCCAGGTAAGTGGGCAGCGCCACCAGCGCCTGCTATGATGACAGAATATCCATTTTTATGAGCTTGTTTGCTAAAATCATATAATTTATCCGGTGTTCTGTGGGCAGATACAATATCAACTTCTACTTCAATATCAAATCCCTTTAAAATATCAACGGCTTCCTGCATAATTGGAAGGTCACTCAAGCTACCCATAATTACTGCTACTTTGCTCATATTTTTATTATTTGCTTATTACTTTAATCGTTTTTTTCACTTTTTCGGCTATAATTCGGGCCTCATTTATATTGTCATGTATAATAGTTACATGCCCCATTTTCCTAAATGGTCTTGTTTCCTTTTTACCATAAATATGAGGTGTAACGCCACTTAGTTTAAAAATTTCTTCAATATTTTTATAAACTACTTCGCCGGTATAGTTTTCTTCACCCACCAAATTAACCATTACCCCAGTCAATTTACTATCTGAACATCCAAGAGGAAATCCAAGGATGGCTCTTAGGTGCTGTTCAAACTGATTTGTATAACTGGCCTCTATACTGTAATGACCACTGTTATGGGGCCTGGGAGCTACCTCATTGACCAAAATCTCATCCTCTGATGTTTGAAACATTTCAACTGCCAACAGGCCAACATGCTGTAATTTTTCAGACAACTTTAAAGCAATCTTCCTTGCCTTAATAGCCACTTTATTATCAATTCTGGCTGGGCATAGGACATATTCTACCTGATTGGCTTCCGGATGAAATTCCATTTCCACTACCGGATAATCAATTACTTCACCCTGAACATTTCTCGATACTATAACGGCCAGTTCATTTTTAAAAGAAATAAGATCTTCAGTGATACATTCTACATTAGGCAGGTTTTCAAGATCATTCAGGGAACGCACTATTTTTACCCCTTGCCCATCATATCCAAATTGGGCACTTTTCCACACAAAAGGAAAAGTTATACCTCCATGAGCAACACTATCCTTTATTTCATTTGTATATGCAAATCTGGAAAATGGTGCCGTTGGAATTTGATTGTCAATATAGAATAACTTCTGTTTAGCCTTATTTTGTATAGTTCGAAGGACCTTTGTAGATGGATAAATCTTTTTTCCTATTCCTTCCAATTTTTCAAGGGCATCTAAATTTACATTTTCAATTTCAATAGTAAGTAAATCTACTTCCCTTCCAAATTTGTAAACTACATCAAAATCCATCAGGCTTCCCTGGACGAATTCGTTACATGCAATTTTGCATGGGGCCTCAGGTGATGGATCCAGCACTTTGGTATAAATGTCAAACTTCCTGGTTTCGTACAAGAGCATTTTACCCAACTGACCTCCTCCAAGAATACCTAGCTTAAAATCAGAAGAAAAGAAATTCATGAACTTATACTTTATCAGGTGAATAAGATTATTTTGATAGCTACAAAAATACATCTAAATGTTAGAATCTGCTGTCCTAAGCCTAAAAAAGAGAAAGCAAAATACTATCTTTGCCATCCTATAAAACCTATACCATTGATTAAACTGCATGACAAATTGTTTAAGCCATTTCTGAAAGAAGAAGAAATACAACTTGCAATTAAGAAAATTGCTGTTGAAATTGCGAAGGACTATAAAGATGAAGTGCCCATATTTGTTGGAGTTCTTAACGGGGCCTTTATGTTTATTTCTGATTTATTAAAATGTTATCCCTATCCATGTGAGGTTTCATTTGTAAAATTAGCTTCATACAGGGGCCTTATATCTACAGGGATTGTAGAAACCCTCTTAGATCTTCCCGAAAATTTGGAGGGGAGAAGTGTGGTTATTGTAGAAGACATTATTGACACTGGCAGGACCCTACAGGAATTAGTCCATTTATTTGCAAAGACGAATGTCAAGGAGTTTAAAATAGCCAGTCTGTTTTATAAACACGAAATTTACAACGGGGAATATCCCATTGACTACATTGGAATAGAAATTCCAAATAAGTTTATAGTAGGTTATGGATTGGATTATAAGGAACAAGGAAGAAATTTAAGAGATGTATACCAACTAAACCAAAACCATATGATAAATCTTGTACTTTTTGGAAAACCAGGAGCAGGTAAGGGAACACAAGCTTCTTTTTTAAAAGATCAATATAATTTATTGCACATTTCTACCGGCGATGTTTTTAGATATAATATTAAAAACAATACTGAACTGGGGAAATTAGCACAAACCTTTATGGATAAGGGCGAACTGGTTCCGGATGAGGTTACCATTAAAATGCTAAGGGATGAAGTAGAAAAACATCCAGAAGCTAACGGATTTATTTTTGACGGTTTTCCAAGAACCGTAGCCCAGGCAAAAGCACTGGATAACTTAATGGATTCAAAGGAAATGCAAATTGACGCAACTATTGCCTTAGACGCCAATGATGAAGAGCTTATTCAACGCTTATTGGAAAGAGGTAAAATAAGTGGCAGAACTGATGATCAGGATGAGCATAAGATCAGAAATCGATTCGAAGAATACAATCAAAAAACAGCTCCTCTAAAAGAGTACTATGAAGCTCAGGATAAATACTATAGTGTAAATGGTATTGGAGCTATAGAAGATATTACGAAGCGTCTTGACGATGTTATTCATGCCTTACAGGTTGAAGGTTGATCTGAACAGGAACATAGATCCAATTATACTATTACTTTTATTATAACGAACATTGAACAATGACCGAAGGGAATTTTGTGGACTATGTAAAGATGCATGTTACCTCAGGAAATGGAGGTAAAGGATCTATGCATTTACACAGAGAAAAATATGTTCCTAAAGGCGGGCCCGATGGTGGTGATGGTGGTAGAGGCGGACATATCATTATTCGTGGTAATGAAAACCTTTGGACACTTCTTGGGTTCAAATATAAGCGGCATTTTAAGGCCGGGCACGGCGAACATGGAAGTAAAAACAGAAGTACGGGTGCCGATGGTACGGATGTATTTTTGGACGTACCCCTGGGAACGATAGCACGCGATTCGGAGACCAATGAATTGCTATTTGAGATTACAGAGCACGGAGAAGAAATAATTGCGGCTGAAGGAGGTAAAGGAGGTCGTGGGAATTGGCACTTTAAAACAGCTACAAACCAAACACCAAGGTACGCACAACCTGGTGTGCCAGCGCAGGAAAAACATTTGACCCTTGAACTTAAAGTTTTGGCAGACGTAGGATTAGTTGGATTTCCCAATGCCGGTAAATCTACGCTGCTATCAGTATTAACATCTGCAAAACCCAAAATAGCGGATTATGAATTTACCACGCTAAAACCAAACTTGGGAATTGTCAAATACAGAGATTTTAGGAGTTTCGTAATGGCAGATATCCCTGGAATAATCGAGGGAGCGGCGGAGGGCAAGGGATTAGGACATTATTTTTTAAGGCATATTGAACGCAATTCCATCCTTCTGTTTTTAATACCTGCAGATAGCAATGATATCAGCAAAGAATATGAAATTCTCTTAGATGAACTAAAAAGGTATAATCCTGAACTTTTAGATAAAAATAGATTAGTAGCTATCTCCAAATCCGATATGCTGGATGATGAGTTGATTGAGGAAATGAAAATAGAATTGGATAAAGATTTAAAAGAGACACCCTATATGTTCATCTCCTCTGTATCAGAATTGGGTCTTGATGAGCTTAAAGATAAGCTTTGGCTGCTATTAAACGATTAAACAATACAATTTTCAACTACCCTGTTTTTTTTCTTTATTTTTATATAAAATGGCTTATGAGAAATATAATGATCTTCTTGGTTGTTGTATGTGTATTTTCCTGTAGTACGGTAAGGGTTAACTATGATTTTGATAAATCTGTAGATTTTACCAATTACAGTACTTATAATTATTATCCTGAAATGCAAACTGGTCTGAGTGACTTGGATTCAAAGCGACTTTTTAATGCGATTGATTCAACTATGCAAATGGGTGGAATCTTATTATCCGAAGAACCGGATTTTTATATCAATATTCAAAGCAATTCTTTTGTAACTCCAAATAACAGTACGGTAGGGGTTGGAATTGGCGGTACAAGTGGTAATGTAGGAGGAGGTGTATCATTAGGAGTTCCGTTAGGGGGCTCTAATCTGGAACGAGAAATAATTTTTGATCTGGTAGATAGCCAAAAGGATGCCTTGTTTTGGCAGGCTATAAGTTTCAGTAACTTTAGTGAGAATAATTCTCCAGGAACCAGGGAAAAGAAGCTTTATGAAATAGTGACCAAAGTATTTTCAAAGTATCCCCCGGTTATTAAGAAGGGCAAGAAAAAATAATCCAAAACTTACCTTAATTAATACATAGCGCTGAAGTAGTATATTTAGGCAAATAATCCTAAACATTTAAGGACCGGATGAGTATATAAAAAAACGGAAGCTTATTAAATTAAAAAACTTCCGTCATAATATTACGCTACCACATGCTATTGCTGCAGCAATGGGGCATATTTATCCTTATATCCATAAAGGACAGCTACATTTAATATGATTAAAACCAGCGCACCCATTATATTTTCAGGATCCAGAGTTGCATGAAATAGAACGGCATTCACAGATACACTCATTAAAATTAATGCCATCAAAGCTCCATATTTGTTGAAAATTAAAGCAATTCCGGTCACAACCTCAATAATAGCAACCATTGTGAGTGTATTTGAACTCATTAGTGCTCCAAAAAAGGCACCGGCATCACCCGTTGGCGCTTCCATTGGAATAAAATTGAAAAACTTATTGAGTCCGAAAACCAGGACAAACACCCCAAGAAGTATTCTTAGGACCATAAAGACTTTTGAATTCATAATATTTGGTTTTTGTTTAGACCTAAAGCTAACAAGAATTTTTGATATTGAACAAAATTTAACTTGGTGGATAAATTAATCAATGTTCGGATGAAACTACTTTGCGGCTCATTTTAGTCCTTTTTTTTGAGCCTGCCGTAATTTTTAAGGTATTGATTTCGTTTACGACATAATAGTTGAGTAAAAAGAGATAATGTGAGACACTTCTTATTCCTTTTAATTTTTTTAGATGGTATTAGTTTAAATGCTCAAATCGTTTCAGAGGATATAACCTATTCAATGAGTACTGGGAATTACAAGCGCGCCAGTGAATTATTATTACAACAGCCCAACCTGTATTCTAATCCTGTTCTCATGGATAAACTGGGTGAAACTTATGCATATCAGGAAGAATGGAACCAGGCTATCGAGACTTATAAAAAACTTACCATCTTAGTTGAGGATAATCCTGCCTACTTTTTTAAGTATGGCGGCGTTTTAGCAAAAAAAGCCCAAAGCAGCAATCCTTTTGTTGGACTTACTCTTTTAGGGCGTATAAAATCGAACTTTTATAAAACCCTGGCTCTAGACCCATATCATATTGGAGCGCACTGGGCTCTGATAGATTTTTATGTTTCATTGCCGGGAATAGTTGGCGGAAGCTATAATAAGGCCTATGAATTGGCTAAAGAACTCAAGAAGATTTCATCTATTGATTGCTATTTGGCCCTTGGTTATGTATATGAATATGACGATGAACCAGTTAAGGCTAAGACAAATTATCTTGAAGCCCTGGCTTTGGTAAAAGAATATAAGGAATTTGAAAGAAATCAATTAAATTATCAGATAGGTAAGGTGTGCAGTGATTATGGCATTCAATTAGATACAGGAATTGATTATATGACCAGATATATTGAGAACCATTCTATTAAAGACGGAGTTCCTTTAGAGTGGGCTTATTATAGAATGGCACTTCTGTACCGGAAAAAAGGGAGCAAACAAAATTCTTTAATTTGGATAAATAGGGCTTTGAAAAAACGAACTGATTTTAAAAGAGCACAGGAAGAGAAACAAAAAATTCTTGCTTTAAAAGAATAAATCTTTGCTTTTAATTAAATGATTAGGTCTGTTTAATTAAAGTGATTTTAATAAGCCCCCATCTATGGGAATATTCGTTCCCGTTATATAGGCAGCGTTATCCGAAGCCAGAAAAGAAACCAAGTATCCGTATTCCTTAGGATCGCCAATACGCTTCATAGGTACCTGATCTTCCATGGCTTTGCGAACTTTATCTAAAGGGATACCCATTTGTTCCGATTTCTTTTTATTCAAATCTGTGATGCGCTCCGTGTCAAAATATCCCGTTAAAATATTGTTTACCGTAATTTTATCTGAAGCAACCTCATTGGCTAATGATTTTGACCACGTTACCACCGCAGCCCTTATAGTGTTTGAAAGTGCCAAATAACCCAACGGTTCCTTTACCGATATAGAGGCCACATTAATTATACGCCCCCATTTATTTTGCAGCATGTGGTCCAGAGCCAACTGCGTCGTGTAAACAACAGACTTAAACAACAGGTCGAAAGCCACCTGATAATCTGTAATATTTTTCTCCAAGGCACTACCGGCAGAGGGTCCCTGCGTATTATTTACAAGGATGTCTACCTTATGATTTTCAAAATATTTTGATATTATTTTTTGGTAATTGTCAAAATCAGAAAAATCCACAACCAAATAGTCATGAGGGAGTCCATTATTAGGTATAAGCCCGGCTACAATAGATTTTAATTGATCTTCACTTCTGGCCATAAGTGTGACACTGGCACCACTATCCGCCAACTGTTCGGCAATTGCTTTGCCAATACCCCGGCTACTACCACCAATTAAGGCTTTTTTACCTTGTAATGAAATCTGCATAAAACTATTTTTTGAAAAGCTTTAAACTCATAAGTTTTTAAATGCCTATTTGTATTCTTCCCTAACCGGGCTAAAGATATCCATTAACTTACAAGGCGTTAAGGCCTTACCGCTATGTGGGGCAAAGGGCGGAATAACTATCAGATCATCCGGTTTATAGCGTTTGGTAAGTCCATTGACCGTAAACTCAAAAGTGCCTTCTAAAACCTGCATTATTTGTTCATTTTTATGAGAATGCTCCGGTACTGTGGCACCCTCTTTCACATCCCAATAGGCAAGAGTCATATTTTCCGTATGAATTATTTTACCATGATAACCGGGCATAATTTCCTGAGAAGTAACTTCTGAGAGTTTTATAGTCATAACTATCTAGAACAAATATTTTCAATAACTGGCTTGGTAATCCTCTTTGGTTCCGTTACGAAGATAAAAATAATAACATGCTTAAAGAAGGTTTGAGATGCTCTTTCCAATTCTTATCTTTAGCATCTAATTTTATGGTAAATGCGCATACATTTTATTGCTATTGGGGGCAGTGCCATGCATAATCTGGCCCTGGCTCTGCATCAGAAAGGATTTATTGTCACTGGCAGTGATGATATAATATTTGAACCTTCTAAAAACAGATTGGCAAAACAAGGAATACTCCCTGCTGAGTTTGGTTGGTTTCCCGATAAAATAGATACATCCTTGGATGCTGTTATCCTTGGAATGCATGCCAAGCCCGATAACCCTGAATTGTTAAAAGCCAAACAGCTTGGACTAAAAATCTACTCATATCCGGAATTCCTTTATGAACAATCTAAACACAAAACACGCGTAGTAATTGGAGGTAGTCATGGCAAGACTACTATAACTTCAATGATCCTTCACGTAATGAATTATCATGAGAGGGAGGTAGACTTTATGGTTGGTGCTCAATTGGAGGGATTTGACCGGATGGTGCATCTTACTTTGGAAAACGATTTTATTGTTTTAGAAGGTGATGAATATCTTTCGTCTCCCATAGACAGGCGACCAAAGTTTCACCTTTACAAACCAAATATAGCCCTGTTAAGCGGAATAGCTTGGGATCATGTAAATGTTTTTCCCACTTTTGAAAATTACCTTGAGCAATTTCGGATTTTTGTGGACAGTATAGTTAAAGGTGGGAGTATTGCGTATAATGAGGAGGATGTAAATGTAAAAAGTATCGTTGAAGCCTCGGCAAATTCAATTAGGAAACTTCCCTATTCTACTCCAGATTTTTTTGTTGAACAAGGGAAGACTTTTTTAAATACCGGGGAAGGTCCAATGCCCCTTGAAATTTTCGGACGTCATAATTTAAACAACCTGGCAGGGGCAAAGTGGATTTGTCAAAACATGGGGATTGATGAGGAAGACTTTTATGAGGCAATTACTTCATTTAAAGGCGCTTCAAAACGCCTGGAAAAGATTGGCGAAAGGGATAACACTATAATCTTCAAAGATTATGCTCATTCTCCAAGTAAAGTGGCTGCAACTACAAAGGCGGTAAAAGAACAATACCCCGGTCGAAAATTGATTGCATGTTTAGAACTACATACCTATAGCAGTCTGAATGCCCAATTTTTAAAGGAATATAGAGGGTCTTTAAAAGAAGCGGATATATCAGCTGTATTTTATATTCCTGAATCACTTAAAATAAAAGGCTTAGATGAGATTACCAAAGAACAGATAGGAAAGGCTTTTCAGCAGCAAGACATTAATATTTTTACTAATAGCGCTGCCTTTAAAGAATTTCTATTTGAACAGGACGTCACAAATAGTGTTGTATTATTTATGAGCTCCGGTAACTATGGTGGCCTGGATTTGAGTGAGGTCGTATACATGATGGAAATTAACTAATACTGCTTAATCGATTATTGCCTTCCATCAAGCATGTCTATTAGACCCCAAATTGCCTGAGATGGTGATCTAAATGCTTGTATTCCAGTTTGCCCCATTGTTCAGGGCTAAACTCACCAAAAATTGGATGTGCATTCCAGTCCTTTCTATCTCGCAGGCTATATAGCTCCTTAATTAGTTCCTGTAACTTTTTATGTTCTGCCTCAAATTCTTTTTCTTCTTTAGCCTTGGCAAAAGGTGAAGTCGGTAAATTTTTTCTCAAGGGCTTATCGCTGTACATAGACTTTTTAAAGAACCAGCGAATAATTGGATTTCCCCTTTTGGTATATTTTTTATTCTTTATCGCGTCTTCTACGAAAATCTGGCAATGCCATAGCATTTGGCCAACACTCATTTTACCCCATAAACCTTCTGAATCCCGACTTAGTTTGTTAAATCGCTCTTCAACTTCTTTAAATGTAGATTCATCAAAAATTGATTTCATGAATTATTAAATAGGATTTTATGATTGAAATTTACAATAATTTTTTTTGTTGATTATCTTTAGACCATGCAACAAAAATCTTCTTCTTTTTCCATTAAGAATTGGTCTGACGATGACAAACCAAGGGAAAAATTATTGCATAAGGGGCGATCTGTTCTTTCTAATGCGGAGCTTATTGCTATTTTAATTGGTTCGGGGACTAAAAATGAAACAGCAGTCGCTCTTTCTAAAAGAATTTTAGCCTCCACCAATAATAATTTAATCGAATTGGGTAAGGTATCCATAAAACAATTAATGAAATTTAAAGGAATTGGTGAGGCCAAGGCCGTATGTATTGCAGCGGCATTAGAGATTGGAAGAAGGAGGCAAAATGAAAAAGCAATAATGACCGCACAGATCTCAAGTAGTCAGGCTGTTTTTTATCTTCTACAACCCTTGATTGCAGACCTTCCTCATGAAGAGTTCTGGATTGTTTATTTAAATAACTCAAATAAAGTTATTCATAAGGCTCTTTTGAGTAAAGGAGGTATAACCGGGACCCTGGTAGACGTTCGTTTAGTAATGAAACAAGCATTGGAATTGGGGGCGGTATCCTTAATATTAGCCCATAATCATCCGTCTGGGGCTCTTAAACCGAGTGAGGCCGACAAAAAAATTACAAATAAACTTCAGAAAGCTTCAGAAGCCATGGATATCAGGGTCCTGGATCACGTAATCATTACCCAAAACAAATACTATAGCTTTGCCGATAATAATTTGATATAAATATGCTTTTGATATATACCCATAAAATTACTCCACGTTTCAGTTATACCATGAAGCAGGTTTTCACAAGGATACTTGGGATAGATATCATTTTCACTACAAAGGTTGAGGATTTTATCAAACATACCGGCCCTAAAATCACTTACAGTAATAAGCCTTTACAGAATGAGTTTTTTGTTAGAAGTAATGAACTATTATTTGTACATGGGATAAATGATTTACAAATAATCGTTGAAGACTGGGAGGGTACCCCTTGTTTTTTCAGGACAGATGATCCTAGTGTAATTCCCTATGATATTTTTTCGGCTAGCTTTTATCTTTTGACGAGATATGAAGAGTATTTACCATACCTAAAAGACATACATGGCAGGTTTCCGCCATTAGAAAGTATTGCTTCTACTAATAACTTTTTACAATTACCTGTCGTGGATATTTGGGCATACAGATTTCTTGATAAGCTTAAAGAGCGTTTTCCTACTGTAGTTAGTAAAAAACGAAAGTTTCAACATACTTCGATTATTGATGTTACATCATCACACTGTTTTGCGCACAGAGGGACCATGAGAAGCATAGCAGGCTTGTTATATGACTTAGGTACTTTTAAATTGAAGCGTGTCGTACAGCGCACCTCCGTATGGCTAAAGATCAAAAAAGATCCTTATAATAACTACGCAAGCTTAATAGAAATTCAGAAGAAATATTCAATAAAGAGTATATTCTTTTTTCAGTTCGCCAATTATTCAACCTATGATAAAAATGTTTCACCCGAAAATAACAATTTTAAATACCTGATTAAATCTGTGGCAGACTATAGCGTTGTATCTCTGGCAGCTTCCTATAGTTCTTTTAGGGATATTGAATTGTTAAAAGAAGAGAAAAAGAGGTTATCCAACGTTGTAAACAGGCCAATAAATTATTCAAGGATGAGATATAATAGGGTAGATATTCCTCATACTTACAGAAACCTTGTAGAAGCAGAATTTACAGATGATTACACCATGGGATATACACATGAAATGGGCTTTAGAGCAGGTACATGTACACCTTTTTACTTCTATGATATTGCTATGGAAGAAAAGCAACCCATTAAAATTCACCCATTCGCTGTTCATGACTATTCCTTACTTAATTCCAATTCTGAAGATGAAGCACTTGAGAAGATTCGTATTTATTATGATCAGGTAAAAAAAGTTAATGGACACTTTATTACAATTTTCTCTAACGAATTATTGGGTGGAGATCAGGCGATTAACTGGTTAAATTTATACAACAAAGTAATTCAGAAGTATCATGTATAGCCAAAGTATTTCAGATATATTTTTTGATTTGGACCATACCCTTTGGGATTTTGAAAGGAATTCTGCATTGACATTCCAAAAAATATTTGCTGAAGTTGAAATAGACATCAATCTCTCTAAATTCTTAGAAGTCTACGTGCCCGTGAATCTTGCATTTTGGAAATTATATCGTGAAGATAAAATTAAGAAACCAGAGTTGCGTTTTCAAAGGTTAAAAACAACTTTTGATGCCATACATTACGACATTAAAGATGAGGTTATAGATATTTTATCGACAGAATATATTAGTAACCTTACTGCATACAATAACTTGTTACCACATACGGTTGAAGTACTAAGTTATTTGAAACCCAAATACAAGCTACATATAATTACCAACGGATTTGAAGAAGTGCAGACCAGAAAATTGGTAAATTCAAATATTTTCGGATATTTTGACCAGGTTATTAATTCTGAAATGGCGGGAGTAAAAAAACCGAATCCCGAAATTTTTGAACTCGCACTAAAAAAGGCTAATACTGCGGCGGATAAGTCATTAATGGTTGGTGATAATATTGAGGCTGACATACTTGGGGCGAAAGCTGTAGGACTTCATGCCTTACATTTCAATGCCCATAATGATCCGGAACATGAACATTGCGTTACGATTCATAATTTACGTGAAATAAAAAACTATTTATAGAGTTATATAGGGGAGAATAAC
>CAZHWD010000080.1:0-12851 GCA_964536335.1 uncultured Eudoraea sp.
GACAGAAGATATAGAAGATATAATAGGTAAATTTTTTATTTCGACAGTAAAGATTTCAGTTGCCTTAAGCGGCACACCTTTAGAAAATATTACACAAAGCAGTTATGCGGTTCCTAACTTTTATACGAAAGCAAATTTGATTGGACACTTATTAAAGGATGCATCCACCTTTAAAAAAGTACTCGTTTTTGTAGCAAATAAAAAAAGTGCCGATCGTTTGTTTGAAGAATTACAAAAGTTATATAGTGAAGAAATTTGCGTAATTCACTCCAATAAAACGCAAAACTACCGAATGAGGTCTATTAAACAGTTTGATGAAGGCATAAATAGGATTTTGGTCACTACCGATGTTATGGCACGTGGTCTCGATTTAAACGAAATAACTCATGTCATTAACTTTGACACCCCGCATTTTCCTGAAAATTACATGCATCGAATTGGTCGTACTGGTCGCGCAGAAAAGAAGGGAGAATCCCTATTGTTCTATACAGAGAAAGAAATTACCCATAAAAATTCTATTGAAACACTTATGAATATGGAAATTCAACAAATTCCATTTCCCGTAGAAGTAGAAGTATCGACAAGGCTAACCCCTGAAGAGCAACCTCAAGTTAGTGAACCAAATAATCCGCATAAACAAAGCAATGAGCATGAACGTGGAGCAAGTTTTCACGAAAAGGCAGAAAAAAATAAGAAAACAAATGAAAGAGGGGCTTATAAACGCATAATTAAAGCCAAATATAAAAAACCAAAAACCAGAGGTGATAAGAATTATAATAAAAGTAAAAGAAGGAAATAACTATTACTTAGGATTGGTTTTTGGCTGCAAATTGCCATGGTTATAATTATATCGAATACTATACTTTAATTCGAGTAATTTTGCCTTATGATCAGAAACATCCAATTACGGGTAGGTTTAAAAGAAGAGGGTCAGGATGACATCCTTATGCGCAAAGCTTCCCAAACCCTGGGTATTCCTTTAGACGATTTTACTATAAAGGTGCTCCGGAAGTCTATCGATGCGCGAAAGCAAACCATTTATTTCAATTACAAGCTTGCCGTTTACATAAAGGAAAAAGCTCCTGAGACTTCAACCTACTCCTTTGATTATTTGGATGTTTCGAAAGCCAAACCCATTCATATCATCGGTTTTGGTCCGGCAGGTATGTGGGCCGCATTGCGGTGTTTAGAGCTTGGCTTCAAACCTATTGTTCTGGAACGAGGCAAAAATGTGCAATCTCGTCGCAGAGATATAAAAGCCATCAACCAGGACCATATCGTAAACGAGGAAAGCAATTACTGTTTTGGGGAAGGAGGTGCCGGCACCTATTCCGATGGAAAATTATATACACGGAGTCTCAAACGAGGCGATGTCAGACGCATTTTTGAAAGTCTGGTACACCATGGAGCAACGGAGCAAATACTTATTGATGCGCACCCACATATTGGGACGAATAAACTGCCTAAAATTGTTCAGAACATTCGGGAAACAATACTCAGATATGGCGGTGAGGTACATTTTAACGCTAAAGTAATTGATTTTATAATCGAACGTAATCAATTAAACTCCATTGTTTTACAAAATGGAAATGAATGGCAAGTATCTCGGGTTATTCTGGCGACTGGCCATTCTGCGCGTGATATTTTTTACCTTCTTCAAAAAAAGAACATCACCCTGAAAGCGAAATCTTTTGCCATGGGCGTTCGCGTAGAACACCCACAACAAATTATCGATTCCATTCAATACCATTGCAAGGGGAAGCGTAATGAATTGCTTCCGGCAGCCGCATATAGTCTGGTACAACAAGTGAAGAATCGTGGTGTGTATTCCTTTTGTATGTGCCCCGGGGGTTTTATCGTTCCAGCGGCAACATCGCCGGGAGAAGTGGTAGTCAATGGAATGTCCCCCTCCAAACGGAATAATCTTTTCGCCAATTCAGGCATTGTTGTTGAAATAAATGTGGAGGAAGATATTCCCAAATACGAAAAATACGGTGTCTTAAAAGGATTGGAATACCAGAGAGATTTAGAACGTTTGGCGTTTACTGCCGGTGGAAGAACCCAAACCGCTCCTGCTCAGCGTTTAACAGATTTTGTAGAAGGTAAACTCTCTTCAGATTTAAATTCTACATCGTACCAACCGGGATTAAAATCAGCACCTTTGCATTCGCTACTTCCCAGGTTGATAGGGGGCCGGTTAAGAACCGGTTTTGCAGAGTTCGGCAAGAAAATGAAAGGTTACTATACTTCAGAAGCCAATATTGTGGGAGTAGAATCGCGGACTTCGTCTCCGGTAAACATCCCCAGAAACGAACAGTTAGAGCATCCTGAAATTAAAGGCTTGTTCCCCTGCGGCGAAGGTAGTGGTTATGCAGGTGGTATTGTTTCAGCGGCCATGGATGGTGAGCGTTGTGCAGAGGCAGCTGCGGTTGGGTTATGACATCTTTTTCCTTCAACCATCTACATGCACCGTTCCCAACTTAAATAAGTGTACCTTCGCGCCTTATTTAAAAAAATGACATTCAAAGAACTCGGCCTGGCCGAACCCATACTAAAAGCACTTCAAGCGGAGGGCTACGAAAAGCCTACCCCAATTCAGGTACAGGCGATTCCCATTCTACTCAAAGGCAAAGACCTTTTGGGTGTTGCACAAACCGGAACGGGAAAAACCGCAGCATTCGGAGTCCCTATACTTCACCATTTGTATAATTCGCAAAACGGACAACAGGGAAAACGAAGACTTAAGGCCCTGATTGTAACTCCGACACGCGAACTGGCCATACAAATAAGCGAAAGTTTCACCGCCTATGGAAAGTTCACAGGTTTGCGAAATACCGTCATCTTTGGAGGCGTCAAACAAAGTAGTCAGGTCAACAAGCTGAGAAATGGTGTCGATATTCTGGTCGCCACCCCGGGCAGGTTACTCGATTTGATGAACCAGGGTTATATATCTTTTAGGGACTTAGAATTTGTAGTACTTGATGAAGCCGACCATATGTTGGATATGGGCTTTATTCACGACATTAAGAAGATCATCGCCAAACTACCTCCTAAACGACAATCACTTTTCTTTTCGGCAACCATGCCCAAAGATATTGTAGCGCTTTCAAGAAAAATACTGGGTGATTATGAGCGGGTGACCATTAAACCGAAACAAGCTACAGCTGAGAAAGTGGAACAAGGTGTTTATTTCGTGAGTAAGGGCAACAAGCCTAAATTATTGGCACATCTTTTACAGGGGAGACCTCATTATTCCGTTTTAGTGTTTTCCAGAACAAAACACGGAGCCGATAAAATCGTCAAAAAATTAAACCGGGCCGACATTAGGTCTGCGGCCATTCATGGAAATAAATCACAGAACGCCAGGCAGAGAGCCCTGGGTGACTTCAAGGATGGAAAACTAAAAGTATTGGTTGCTACAGATATCGCTGCAAGGGGCATTGATGTAGAGGAACTTTCGTTAGTAATCAACTACGACCTTCCTAATGTTTCGGAAACCTATGTGCACCGTATTGGGCGAACAGGTCGAGCAAGTGCCAGCGGGATCGCATTGTCTTTTTGTGACCTGGAAGAACGACCTTACCTTCGGGATATTGAAAAGCTCATCAAACAGGAAGTGCCTCGTATGCCGGAACACCAATTTATGGATAGCGAAGACGAAGACGTGACCAAAACTGAGCAAAGAAAACACCGGTCACACGGCTCAAATCATAACAGAAATCGAAATTCTAACAGTAACGGATCTCAAAATCTCAACAGGAGCAGGAATAGAAACCGTAATAGGTATTAGATTTTAATAATGAAATTAATCCCAGTGTTTTTTTATTAGTCCAATTTGTATTTTTTCATTGCTCTGCGGTAGTTCATGGCAACAGCATCGAATTTTAAATGAAGTTCCTCGCTAAAATCGAAAGGTACTTGCTGTGGTCGTTGTGATTCTACAATACGTTTATCCTGGTCAAAAATGACCTGTTCAAAATCTTGTAAAACTGTATCAGGTTCATCGTGACTATAGTTACGTCCAACAATACAAAAACCTCTACATTTATTATGTGAAATTGGTTGTGATGTAAAGAAATACACCATCCCTTTTTCGCCTCCCCAACCCAAACGGAGTACAATGGTGTAGGGGAGATGTAGTTCATAAACACTTCGTCGTTCAGGTTTTACTACGTCGTCATTGGCAAAAATTGGAAAATCATTGCTATTTGTTGCTTCCGGCCTAACGACTGAATAGTGTAATATGGAGTTTTTTAGCGTCACTTTGCAATCAGGAACTTTTGGGCGCTCGGGGTCACCTAATAAACCAGGGTGTACCCAAGGAAAATGCCCAAAATCTGTAAAATTTTCAACCTGCCTGGAGCTATCGCTATTCCAATCAAACGGACCTGTATAAACCAATTTCCAATCTGTATTTTCATACTCTGGTATATAAGGCAGATCAAATTCAGGCTTTTTCAAAGCAACCCATACCAAACCAAATTTTTCCTGGCAATAATAGGTTGGAGTTTTTGCTTTACCTGGTATTTCAACATTGGGTGCTTGCGGAATTAAAACACAATCGCCTTTCTTATCGTATTGCCATGCATGATAGGGGCATACGAGGCAATCCTCTTTTATCCAACCTAAAGATAATGCCGTTCCTCTGTGAATACATAGATCGCGCATGGCATGAGCACCACCATCTGAAGTTCGCCAAATAACTATGGCTTCGTCTAAAAGATAAGTGCCAAAAGGTTCCTTTGCCTTTATTTCATGACTATACCCAACAGGATGCCAGCAGGCAAATAATCTCTCAGGAAATTTAGTTTTATTATGATTCATAAAAATACCTTAGCTTACTTGAACAATTGTTAATGTAAATATATGCAAATGTTAGTACGCTTTTTACTATGAAAAAGCCGACCTCACATTTTCTGCCAGCGACATTTTTAACCGTTTCGGAATTCAGCAAAGGATAACCAATGAAGGCTTTACAAGATCATACCAGAATTTTTTTTCGAAACCCAGGTATTTAGACTTGGCTTTAGATATAAATTATAGAATGCACAAGTGTAGGGTATTAATGTTTAAAATGACCCCCAAAGCAAGACATCGGATACAATCTGTACGCTCAAATCTTTGCCGAAAGGCCCCCCTGAAATGTGAGGTATCCGGTCCAGAGCAGATTCCTGCGGATAAATATCATTATTGGGAGAACGGTGTAATTATTGTAAATTCATACAAATCTTAATCTGATTACAAAATGAAGGACCCACGGATCATTTATCTCTTCATATTTGCTTTGGTAATGGCCTGCAATACAGGCAAAAAAGAGAAAAAAAAAGAAAAAACGCATGAGGTCAAGAATATTCCGGAGGTAGTTACCGCCGATATAGAGGCGGGCATTAAAGTCAATATCGCTAAAAAGGTAAAAGAAGGGGGTGGGTATTTTAACATGAATACTGATGGGAAAGACTTGCGCTTGCAATTGGTACGTGTACATACGGAATACCTTTCAAATTTAGGTCCGCGACGTCATTTTGCCTGTGTTGATTTGGCCGATGTAAGTGGAGATGTATACGACGTGGATTTTTTCTTAGATGGAGATCCGGGTAGCATGAGCGTTACCGAAACTACACTGCACAAGCTTAACGGTAAGCCCTTTTACACCTGGAAACAACGCAAGGACAAGACTTGGTACAGAATGCCTGTCCTAAACGCATCAAATGATTTGTTAGGGGTCATTGAAGGAGAAGACAGCTTTGAATTTCATTATGAGGTTACCTTGCCGGATATTAAAGGATCGGCAAAAATGTGGATTCCTGTTCCACAGAGCGATCGTTTTCAAACTGTTGAATTAGCTAGCCTTAAAGCTCCTGTTAAACATCAAATGCTCCAAGAAAAGAACTATGGGAATACCGTATTCTATTTGGAATTATTTCCAGAACATAGTGGGGAAAAAATAGCACTTGTTTACGATGTGAAGAGACAAGAGAAAAAGCCCTATGAGGATGATTCGTCGCTTACAAAATATCTGAATCCCAGTTTACTGATGCCCGTAGGCGACCAGTTTCAGGTTCTGGCAGATTCCATTATTGGACTAAAAAATAGCGAAGGTGCAATTATGCAGGCAAGGGCTTTGTATGATTATGTGATTGACAATATGCGTTACATAAAGGCAGGCAAGTATGGTACGGGTGATGCAGTTTACGCATGCGATGCGCTAACCGGTAATTGCACGGAGTTTCATTCGCTCTTCATTTCCCTGGCCAGATCTGCAGGAATACCATCAAGGTTTGCTGTAGGAGCATCAATCCCATCGGATCGTGACGATGGAGGTATTGATGGATACCACTGTTGGGCAGAATTTTATGCAGAGGGAAAATGGTGGCCCGTGGATATCAGTGAAGCCAATAAATACACAGCTCTCGCCACGTATTACTTTGGCCGGCATCCGGCAAATCGTATCGAATTCAGTAGAGGACGGGATCTACATGTAGAACCCGGACCATATTTTGGACTCATCAACTTTCTTGCATATCCTGTAATGGAAATAGGCAAAACCCCTGCGTTTCCGGAGACATTTTTTTCATTTCGCCGGAAAGTAGAACAAGAAACCTTATAAAATCTGGTAAGCTTACCCTGACACAGTATCCTTAGGATGTTCTTCACCTTCTGGATGTTCCTCACCTTCCTCACCTTCCGGATGCTCTTCGCCTTCCGGATGTTCCTTACCTTCCTCGCCTTCTGGATGTTCTTCCCCGGCGGAAGCTTCTTCGGCTTGTTCTGCCTGTTCTTCGGTGCTTTCTTTCTTCTTTTGGTCTCTGCAAGAGCTTATTGTGCCGGCTGCAACGAAGCCTAATAAGAGCATTACCAGAGTAAAGTATTTAAGTTTTTTTATTCGGTTCATAATGTCAATTGATTTATGAATTAAAAATCAAGTATAAAAGGTACTAAGTACTTGATTCAATTAAAGATAACCAATTTTTGCCGAATCCCATAGATTCCCCAAATTTAAACCACTTGTAACCTCTTTTTTATTTAACCTTTAATTCCTAAAAATTTTTTATGATATTAATTGAAACATCCTTCGCCACAGCTACGGAAGACAAGCTCATTTTATGCGACAACTTGTTCACCAAAGCTCAAAGAGTGTAGGGGGAAGGAGGGAAGCAGAATGCAGAGCACACCGAAACCTTGATGTAGGTGAGTGTGTGAAATGGTAAAAATTATCTCATATTTTGCTAATAAAATAATCAAGTAAAGTTCAGATTATGTCCAACTCTTAAAACATTATTTTTCAGCTTTTGATGTCTGACTTAACATAACAAATGATATTCCATTGCTAAATGGATTGGAACAAACAACTAGTGGTTTGCCATTAAATTGTAATGGCTTTAATATTTCTTTAAGGACAAAAAAAATGGTGTCACAAAAAACTAAAGCCTTATTGGTAATTCCTGGCTTAAAAAATTGACATAAAAGAAGTTCTGTATGCTTAATCTTAAGTAGCATAGTTCCTTAAATTTACTTATATTGTTAAAGACTTTTCTTTAAAAAGTAGTGTTTAAGTTAAAATTGATTAGAGATGCTAACCGTTGTAATCATTTCAGTTATTGCAGGCGCTATATGTTTATTGTTTGCAATAATATATAAGAAAAATATCAGCCTTAGGATAGCTTTAGGCATTATTGGAGTGGTGTTATTATTTTATGGCGGTTTCAGTTATGGATCTATGTACCCCATAGCCTATCTTGAAATTTTCGATACCGGAAATAAATTGCAAGTGGAATACCCTGTGAAAAAGGTACAAGTAATATCTCCTGTTAATGGTGATGCTGTGAAATGCCGTATTCTTACTATGGGTGTTTATCCTGAGACACATAATAAAGACATTTGGGTGTTATTGAAACCTTCAGACCAAAAATACTATCCACAGTCAGACTACACCAATACCTCATATAAAGAAAAAGGAAGTTGGCAGGTGGTTACTAGATTTGGTGGTGACCAAGGCGAATCTTATGATTTATTTATTTACGAAACAAATGCTTCGGCTTCACAGTTTTTTAGTGAGACCATTGCAAAATGGAAAGCAACCAATGATTATGAAGGTTTAGAAATGGAAGAATTACCATCTGGTGCTACTGAAATAGATAGAATTCAAGTCACCTTGGAAGGTAATTGCCGAGGAATACATTAATTGTTAAGATCGCACCCTCCTAAGCAATAGTATTTTATTTTACATTTTTACTATAATCCTCCTGCATTTCATTTCAGAGGACAAGTTGTCTTGCGCCTGTCTGTCGAAACTTATGCGTAGGCAGGTTATGTTCACCCGCCTATGGAGGGTAACCTAAGCTTCTGGTAAAAGGGAAAGTTTATACTACGGTTTATCAAAAATATTTATCCGGATTTCTTCTACAATGCCTAGAAACCGTTTGCTGATCACGAGTTCCTTTTTGTTAAAATAGAGTAGGGCGAATGAGCACTTATTAAGCAACGAAGTAGCAGTAAACGTAAAATGTTGTCCTGGTATAATGAAAATTTGCAGGAATTAGCATTTTATTCTGTAGTATAGTATATTTTTATAAAATATCTGTAAGTGGAATAACCTATGATAATCATTTTTAGTACTTGACAGGTATATTAAGATTCCAGTTATCAATAAGGTATTTATTTTCTTATCGATTCTGTTTCTGATCAAAATTGATTTATTACAACTTTTAATAATCTATTGTATTTATGCATGCGTACTTATTCCCTGGTCAGGGCACACAATTTCCGGGTATGGGAAAAGTGTTATTTGAAAAATCTAAATTGGCTCAGGAATATTTTAATAGAGCTAATGAGATTTTAGGGTTTTCAATTACTGATGTAATGTTTGAAGGATCTGCTAAAGATTTAAAACAAACAAAGTTTGCTCAACCCGCAATTTTCTTACATTCCTATATTCTGGCAAGAACCCTTGGCATTAATTTTAAGCCTGATATGGTTGCCGGGCATTCTTTGGGTGAGATATCAGCTTTGGCTGCTATTGATTCTTTAGATTTCGAATCGGCACTGAGACTTATCTCCAAGCGTGCTTCTGCTATGCAAAAAGTCTGTGAAGTAGAAAATACAGGGATGGCCGTTGTGGTTGGGTTATACGATGTTATCGTAAAGGATATCTGTGACCAGATAAACGGAGTAGTTGTACCTGCGAATTATAATGCGTTACAACAAGTTGTTATATCAGGAGAAAAGAAAGCCCTAAAAGAGGCTTGTGAAAAATTAAGGCCAGGCGCCGCCAGAGTCGTAAACTTACCGGTAAGTGGCGCATTTCATTCACCCTTTATGGAGCCCATAATTGAAGAATTCAGCAAGGCCATAGAGGAAACCAAATTTAAAAAGCCAATTTGCCCTATTTATCAGAATATTGCAGGACGACCGACCGAAAATATAGATTTGATTAAGAAAAATTTAATTGATCAGTTGACGCATCCGGTAATGTGGAGGCATACAATTCTCCATATGATTGAGGATGGAGCAACTGAATTTACAGAGATTGGACCTGGAAATTTTTTAAGAGGGCTTGTTCGACAAATCGATAAAAATGTAAATACGTACGGAATTTCGTAAACGGCCCGCAGTCAATTATAAAGATCCAGTGGATGTTTGTAATTGCTGGCGATGATGCCCTGGCGGAATTAGTCAACGTAATTAATTTTGCCCCATGGTGTCTTGCGCCTGTCTGCGGAAACTCATATGAAGGCTGGTAGTGACACTTGGGTTTGGCGTCATAAAAAGTGAAGGTCTAGTAGACCTTTATTTTTTTGAGCGAAATGTTACGGCTGCCATATGAGTTAAAATCTTCAATTTTAGCAACACTAGATTTAGATACTTTTTATACACCAGTAGAAAAGGGAGATACGGATTATTAAATAAGGTCTTCCATAACTTCCAGCCATGTTGGAATTTTTATGGGAGAAGATTTCAGATAGATAAAAAGGGTTTCAATTGCCAGGGTATAAATTAAGAGGCTATGGTTAATCCCCATCGTATTGAACAAGCTAAAGTAAACGTCATAAAGCGCAGAAGTAATTCCGAACACTTTGATCGCTTTTGTTATGATAAGGATTGAAAGATGATACATTGGTATAGTTTTCTTTGTTGTCTTTAAAGTAATAGACGACAGGAAAATTATTTTGTTACAGTACTATGCATAATAAGGTACTATTTAATAATAATTTAACATAATTTTATGTGTAATACAGGGTAGACAGGTTTGATAGCGGCAATTTTATGCTCCAACAAAGCATACCATTACTAGGAATATCACTATAAAAATTATTAGAAGAACCCGAAATCATTAATCCTTTCTGGTTAAATAGGCATTTTAACGAAAATAAATAGGTTTGTTGATCATGGTATATTATTTGCCTTTAAAAGACTTAAACTATTTTTTATGGAATCCATTGCATTTCTCTTTAGAGGTAAAGAGTTTGGTTTAACGCTCTTGGCACTAATTCTTTGTTGCTTTTTCCAAATTATCAGAGCCCAAGCCTTTGAACCCGGATACATAATTCTCAATAGTAATGACACACTTTACGGATCCGTTAAAAACCGGAATAATGGGTCACTTTTTGAAAAGATTAGATTCAAGAATGAACGGGGTAAGGTTAAGCGCTATAGTGCAGAGAATCTTTTGAGCTATAAGGTAGGAATACATACCTATGAATCTATCTGGTATGCTGAGGAAAGCAAGTTTTTTAGGATTGATTATTATACTCGACCCGGATATGGTAAAAAAATCTTTTTAAAGGTATTGGCCAAGGGACCCTTAAGTTGCTATGCAAGGGAATTTATACATGACGATAATGATTTCCTTGATCATTTTGAGCTATTTTTAAGGGTCGGCGATACCACTATGGAAAGGGCCACCCAAGGCATCTTCGGTCTTAAAAAGAAACGTTTGACAAGCTATTTTTGGGATTGCCCAACCTTGGTAGAAAAAATAAATAATCTGTCGATTACCAGACCTTTGGATGTCGTGGCATACTATAATGCGTTTTGTGGCAACCTTTAAAAACATTAGATAAGCAATGAATAAACACCGGCCAGAGGCGGGCAGGCTCTTTATGCGACTCGACTAGATTTTCCGCCGGAGCTTTTTTAGCGAAGGAGGAATAGGAGGGGAGTGAAATCGAAAAGCATCTTCGCTTTGAGATTTATGAATTGCTTTATATAGAATAACTAGCCATTAATAAATATATATGGAGGAAGGTGATTACAGTATTTTAGCATTCCTGTTAATAAAATCAGTACATGTTTTCATCTATCAAATCAAGTTCAATGTCTTTGCTCCATGCACATAATTGGTTTAATATGGGCAATAGTTTTGCCCCTTTCTCTGTTAAGGAATATTCCACTCTGGGCGGAGTTTCTGCATAAGACTCTCTAAGGACAATTCCCCTGAGTTCCATTTCCTTTAATTGGTCAGTAAGTACCTTTCTACTGATTTTATCTATTCGAATGTCCAGTTCTCCAAACCTCAGTTTTCGATCGGCCAACACGTATATGATTATTGAGGTCCATTTATTCCCAATAATATTCATAGAATGTGTAATTGGACAGTCGTTAGGGTTCTCAATTAATTTTCGTGCCATATTAGTTACCTATAGGTTACTACTTTCTTACGTACAAAGATATAATAATCTATATTATAAACTAATAATAGTTACTTTTGGAAACTAATTAAATAAAAAAACAAAAATGAAATTATTTGAACCACAGATCTTAGGTGAATTAATCCTAAATAACAAGATAGTAATGGCACCTTTAACCCGGTCCAGAGCCATTAACAACGTTCCAAACGAATTGATGGCAAAGTATTACCAACAAAGGGCAAGTGCGGGTCTCATTATTAGCGAAGGCACTTCGCCATCCCCAAATGGCATAGGATATCCACGTATTCCAGGTGCGTATTCTGATGAACAAATTGAGGGTTGGAAAAAAATTGCGGATGCAGTTCATTCAGAAGGAGGTAAAATATTTGTTCAATTGATGCATACAGGTAGAATTACGGCGAAGACTAATATGCCGGAAGGAAGTGTTACTCTTGCACCATCTCCTATTCAGGCCGCTGGTGAAATGTTTACTGAGAATGGATTGGTTGCCCATGAAGTACCTAAGGCAATGACTCTGGAAGAGATAGAAACAACTCAAAATGAGTATGTATTAGCCGCCAAAAAATTAATAAATGAAGCAGGTATTGACGGGGTAGAGTTACATGCGGCTAACGGATATTTAATGAACCAATTCCTAAATCCAAAGTCCAATCACAGAGAAGACCAATATGGAGGCTCCATTCAAAACAGAACCAGATTTATATTAGAAACGGCTCAAAAAGTAGTTGATGAAATAGGTAAAGATAAAGTAGGTATTCGGGTCTCACCCTATGGGGCATACAATGATATGCAATCGCATTACGAAGAACTGGAAGGTACGTTTATTTATTTATCGCAAGGGTTATCGAAATTAAATCTGGGATATATTCATATTGTAGACCAAAGAGTAGCTTTCGGAGCCCCTGATTTTACCATAAACATAAAAAAAGTCATTAAGGAGAACTTCAAAGGAATTGTGATTTCTGGCGGAGATGTTAATACCCTGGAAAAGGCAGAAGCCATTTTAGAAAGTGGTTTGGATTTAGTGTATGTTGGTAGACCGTTTATATCCAATCCCAATTTAGTAGAAAAACTTCAGAATAAGACTGATTTGGTAACGCCGGATTTTGATACTTTTTATACTCCAGGAGAAAAGGGATATACGGATTATTAAATAAAATTTCCAATATATATATATTGCATGGATCCCATTGAAAATCTATT
>CAZHWD010000081.1:0-3227 GCA_964536335.1 uncultured Eudoraea sp.
TCAAATAAGTTACCCATGCTAAGCCTAGTTCAACTAAAGATAAATAAAAGTAAAAAACTGGAATTAAAATGTTGTACGGATTCAATCAAAAAAAGTCCCTCACATTTTATGTGAAGGACTTTGCGTTTGCGGTCTGGACGGAATTGCTATCTCGTCAACGCTCGAAAGCGGCCTGGGGGGTGGCCATGCAAATCAATCGCCCTTCGCCAACTGCGTTGGCTGGTACTTTTTTAGTTCCTACACTTAAAAAGTAAGCTTTTACGTTTCGAAACTAAAAAGCCCTTCACATTTTATGTGAAGGGCTTTGCGTTTGCGGTCTGGACGGGATTTGAAACATACCTCTTATTTCTATCCACAGCACCTCTTTAACCCCATACATATTAGGACATATAACACTTAGGTAGTTATTAATTGATTCCAACTATGGAATTAGATTGAATGAAATGGACCTAAGAGTGAAAAATATGGGGAAATTGTGGGGAATATTATTTATGTCAGATAAAAAGAAATAGAACTAATGGCAACAATCAATTACTTAGTTAACGACTCCTATAAAATCTACCAAAAAAGCCAAGACAAACACGTATTAGACAAACAGAAACTTTATTAAAATCAAAGATTCATTATCTTAGTTTTTATAAGTGGGATATAGTTCATAACTATATCCAATTATTATGTGCTATTGAAAATAAAAAACCAGACAGGATAAAATGATTCCAATTTTACAATATATTATCATTGAGACCGTAAAACGTCAACTTAAAAAGAAGGATAAAAAACCATCTTCAAAGCAATTCGAAAAAGAAATAGAAAGCACAAAAATTGAATTTACTCATATAGTTCGTGACAGTTTTATGATTCTGTTAGGAATATTATCAGCAAGCTTCGGATTAAAAGGATTTTTACTTCCAAATTCATTCCTTGATGGTGGCGTAACAGGGATATCTCTTATTACAACAGAATTGACAGGAATTTCATTATCTATTTTAATTGTAGTGATAAATATTCCTTTCATGATATTAGCATTCTCGACAATAAGTAAACAATTTGCTGTAAAAAGTATTATTGCAATTATACTTCTTGCTGTCTCGATTTATGTAATCCCTTTTACCTCCATTACTGATGACAAATTATTAATTTCTGTTTTCGGTGGTTTTTTCTTGGGATTAGGAATAGGATTATCAATTCGTGGAGGTTCAGTTATTGATGGAACAGAAGTATTAGCCGTTTTTATTAGTCGCAGGACTTCATTGACAATAGGAGATATAATATTAATTTTAAATGTCATTATATTTTCTTTTGCCGCATATGTGTTTTCAATTGAAATCGCATTATATGCTATTTTGACTTATTTGGCTGCTTCTAAAACGGTTGATTTTGTGGTTACTGGTGTTGAAGAATATGTCGGTGTTACAATTATATCAGACAAGTCAGAAGAAATTAGAATAGCAATAATTGAAAAATTGGGGAGAGGATGCACTTTATATTCAGGAAAAAAAGGGTTTGCAAAAAGAGGTGAACCTTTAAAACAGACAGATATTGTCTATACATTACTGACACGATTAGAAATATCCAAATTACAAACAGAATTAGATAAAATAGATAAAGATGCATTTATTGTAATGCATAGTATAAAAGATGCTAAAGGTGGAATGATTAAGAAAAGACCGTTAAAATAATAATCAACAGGCATACAACAACAAGTAAAAAACATAGCAACCCTGTGGGATTGCAACGATTTTTTACTTGCAACCGTTAGCCTACAATCTTACTGTCCATCATGTTGGTCAGACAATAACATATTTACGACTAAATAGAATTACTCCTTCAAAATACAGATTCTGAAATCTAATAAAAAGTAATAAAAGATTAGAAAAAACATCCTATTATCGTCTTTGTGTGGCAAATATGTGGAATATTCAAAAATAAAAAAACGCAAGAGTCTAATGAATAGATACTTACGTTTTTATGTTGCGGTCTGGACGGGACTCGAACTTTTCTTGAAAATGCCCTGTTTACAAGACCTGCCAAGGGGTCGTTTTTTAGGCTCACCGCAAGGCTCACCTTTTAACATAGGTTTAACATTCGAAGGAATTTCATATACCAACCATCAGCAGTAATGAATGAAAATCATCGTTTTTTTGAACTTTCTAGATAAACACTCTATCATCTTACCAAGAAAATAATGATGTAAATTAATTGTTGGTTTGGATGAAAACCTGTATAGTCTAGTTACGAGATTTTTCCATTAGGTTAGTATACACTTTCTTCATCACTTCTGTTTTACCTTTGTCGTCAGCTACTGCAGAAGTTGTGAACATCATCACTCCGCTAGATTCACCTGCCAGTCCACCCTTCAGAACAATTTCAAATTCCTCATTGGAAATGACCCCTGGGTTGTTATATGCTTGAACGATAGGCCATAATTTTGGATAAGAATCCTTTTTGATATTTAGTCGATTGCTGAACCATTGAATATTCTCTTTTACCCAGTCGGGCTCTCTTCCCATTCTCCCATGGTATACCATAGGGGAAAATACATCAATGGTTTCTTTTAATAGATTATAGTCGAGTCCCAGTATACGACGTCTTGCACTATTGAATTCTTGATCATCCCATGGACAATGATAGAGTCCAAGGAGCGCATTTGGTCTGATTTCCTTAATAATGCTTTTTATTTCATAGGTCCAATCATAAATCACCTTACATCGCCAATTACGCCATGATTCATCATGGTGATTGAGTATCCATAGTGACTTCTCTGAGGTAATACCTTCCGGGATTTCGATTCGGGAATCTTTTGAAAAACCATCAAGACAATTATCACAAAAACAGGTTTCAGGCAAGATAGGTTCAGGCTCTTCAAACTGGGCATGCCAATGTACATAGTCCATCCAAACACCATCCAGGTCATACTCCAAAAGTAGATCCCGCAACTGGCCAAAACGATACTGACGGAAACCGGGTTCGGTAGGACAAACCCCCATAAACCATGACGCAGCTTGCACTTTTTCACCTTTTTCATTGATTGCCCAGGCTTCAGGGTGCGTTTCTACATAATTTATACCGTTCAAGGTCGCAAATTCAGCATATACCATTACCTCCTCAGATCTAGCCCTGTTGACCATATCATGGTTGATCGATCCACTATGGACAAAAATAGCATTGACCCCAAGCTTATTAAGATTCAATCCTTTATCCCACAAAGGCTTGGGGTTACCATAAAC
>CAZHWD010000082.1:0-1742 GCA_964536335.1 uncultured Eudoraea sp.
AGGCCATGTTAAATAATTTCTTTGTTGATTTTGACTGTGCCATAATTCTAAATTTAATTTAAGTTTAATGTTAAAAATAAGTATTTGGTTTATTGTTTGATTTATTTATATACGCAAAAACTATTGTGTTGAGTCTTCCTCACCCATATAATCTTGAACGGTTCTAAAACCGATATAACTTCTGGCGGAATCTCTATACTCATAATCTCTGGTACTTACCTGTAGGAAATAAGCAACATCTTTCCAAGAACCTCCACGTATAACTTTTCTTTTATTACCATAATCACCTGCATCGGGATTCATAGTAGATTCATATTCGTATGAATTTGCGTCATAGCTGGAATTAGTCCATTCAGAAACGTTTCCGGCCATATTGTAAAGATTATAATCATTTGGCTCATAAGACTTGGCTTCTACTGTGTACAAAGCTGCATCAGCCGCATAATCACCTCGCTGTGGTTTAAAGTTAGCCATAAAGCAACCCGTATCGCTAATCACGTAAGGACCACCCCAGGGATAAGTTCCACTTTCAATTCCACCTCTGGCGGCATATTCCCATTCAGCTTCCGTAGGTAACCTGAATCCGTTAACGAATTGCCTGCCTCTGCTCTTCTGGTCATCATTTTTAAATTTCGTTCTCCAGTTACAAAAAGCCTGGGCCTGTTTCCAAGAAACTCCAACAACCGGATAATCACTATAGGCATCGTGCCAGAAATAGTCATTATGCATTGGTTCATTATAGGAGTACTGAAAGTCTCTTATCCAAACCGTCGTATCCGGATAGATCTCCAATTCCTCATGTTTAATAAAATCCTTTCTTCTGGCATCTCTTGAACGTGCCGCTGCCTCAATATCCATCCAGTTATAACTGTATTTAATTTTTGTGACATCTACAGTTCTCTGACCATTATATGATTCTTCTTCAGGAATATATATTGAATCCATTATTTCTGTATAGTATTCATCAGGATATTCCGAAATGTCCCAGATCAAATCCTGATCTCTATTTAGGCCTCTTCCTTCATAACCAGTCTCGCCCATCCCGGAATAATTATCCAACATGTACTTGTCATATGTAGACATATTGGTTGTATCCGCATCTTTAAATGCATATTCTCCAATGCCTTCATCCTCCGGGCCCATCCCTAATTCATCAGCCAGGATGGCCAACTTAGTTCTTACAATGGAATCTTTCACCCATTCTACAAACTGGCGATATTCACTGTTAGTTATTTCCGTATCATCCATATAGAATGATCTTACGGTTACAGTTTTGGTTGGGGCGTTAAGAACCTTCCCTACATCTTCCTCACTTTTACCCATGATAAATGATCCTCTTGGGATCAGCTCCATTCCATAAGGTTTTTCCGGATACCACTTTTTACCCTGGACTCCGACTAGTTCTCCTTTTGTTTTAGACCCACAACTAGTGAGCAAAAAAACAAACGCTATAGATAATAACAATAGCTTCTTCATACTTTAGGTTAAATTTCGATTAAGACTATAAACAGTATTCACAATTATTATTCTCTAAAACTGTATTTTGAATAATTTATTGTATAAAACCGTCTATCCTTTAAAATAATTTAATGTTAGTTAAAACCTTTCTTATAGGCCTTGAACCACCTTTCGGGAATATTTTGGTTACATGCGTCTAAATAGTCCTGTTCAGTGCATGGTAATAACGCAGGTGAATTTAATTTATTATGTGAAGATAAAATTGATGGAATCTCAACCCACCA
>CAZHWD010000083.1:0-1739 GCA_964536335.1 uncultured Eudoraea sp.
TTAAGAGCGCTTTATGACGATGAATACATTTACTTTTTAGCAGAATGGAAAGATGAAAAATTGTCCAATACAAGAGATACTTGGTATTTTGATCCAGCAACAAGCCTTTGGGCACAGGAAAGTCGTTGGCCCTTATTTGATGAGGATACCGGTGTAAAAATAAGAGACGCATTTTACGAAGATAAATATGCTATACTTTGGGATGTTGACAATAGTGTAGAAGCCTGGCCAGAACAAACTTGTTTTGCTACCTGTCATACTGGTTTATCTGAAGCGGACGGTTATGCTCGTCATTATACGGTAGCAGCCGGTCAAACTGTCGACATGTGGCACTGGAAACAGGCAAGAACTAGCTTTTATGGTCAAGCTGATGACCAATACCAAGATGAGGCACAACCAAACGGTAGACATAGTGATGCTAATGACGGACAAGCGCCTTATACTAACAACTCTCAAACTTTAAATAACGGAACTGCCGATGTTAGTGTACCCTTATATTTTATTCCAGGTAGAGAATATTATAACTGGATCACTATTGATGAAATCAATTCTGGAGAGGCTAGACTTATAACAGGTGTTGACGCTACAGGTATTCTTACCTATGACGGTGGTACTATTGATCCTAACACCGAGGAAGGTTACGAACGTGATGGTGATACTACTGGTAAATTTGGTATGCCAAGTGTTTGGGTACAACCTTCAAATGGTAGTAGAGGAGATATTACTGCTATAGGCGTATATACCGGTTCAAGTTGGATACTTGAATTTAAGCGTAAACTTTCAACCGGAGATACCACAGGAGCAGATGTTGATTTTTCATCACTTGAAGATTTTCCTTTTGGAATTGCAACATTTAACAATGCAGCTATAGCACATGCCACTAGAGCATTTTTGACATTAAAATTTGAAGAAGAATAACATTTAGATAAAATGGGCAATGACAGAAATTTAACTTTCAATTTCAAAATTCGATTTTTGTCATTGCCTTTTTTCACATTTTAAATTTCCAATTATGAAAAAAATATTAAAATTAATAAGCAAAGCAGCAATCTTAATTCTGATCCTTGCTTTATCTAGCTGTTATTATGATGAAATTGTTGAAGAAATTGTTCCTGATATACCTGACGACGTAGTAGTTTCATACCAAGACGATATTCAACCAATTTTTACAGCTAGTTGTGCTTCATGTCATCCAACTATCGCACCTCCTGATCTAACAGCAGGTAATTCATATAGCTCTATTATTGATGGTGGCTATATAGTTCCGAACGATCCAGATGCCAGCATATTATATCAAACCCTTATTACTACTAATGCTCAGGAGCTTATGCCGCCAAATAATGCTTTACCAGCTTCAGACATAGAACTAATTGAAACCTGGATTGCACGGGGAGCGGAAGATAATTAAACTTCAATACTATAGACATGAAATATTCTAAAATAATACTCTTTGTTTTTTTAACGTTACCCTTTTTCGTCGTTTCACAAGAAAAAGTAAAAGATACCACAGCAGTAAAGCTGGAAAGAGCTGCATTTGAAAATGCTTGGATCATTGATAACCCAACTAATGTACTCTATAGCAAAAATACAATGGAGATACAATTTGCGCACAGGTTCGGACTAATCAATGGAGGAACATCCGATTTGGCCGGGATTTGGGGAGCTTCAAATATTCGAATTGGGGTTTCTTATGCCGTTCATGACAGATTAACTCTGGGATTTGGTACTTCTAAATTTGA
>CAZHWD010000084.1:0-64761 GCA_964536335.1 uncultured Eudoraea sp.
CATTTTGGAAGCAATCGGGTACACTATCTCCATTACAACTCATCAAGAAAATGAGTCCATATACCATGACCGTTACTAAATATATACTTTTTAAATGCTTCATGCCTTAAATAAATTTATTGCCGGTAACTTCTATAAACGTATTCCAAGTCCAAACTCTACCGCCTCGGCTGCAGCACCATGGGATTTTAAAGTAACTGCACCAAATAACTTTTTTCCAAAATAATATTTTAAACCAATTCTATTGTACACTTTAGATTCAAAATCAAAAGGATAATAAATATAATAACCCAGCTGAGCGATAGCGCTTAATTTAGAAATATAGAGTTCATATCCCAGGAACATACCCACTCGTTTATAATCTGTATCGGGATTAACATCCATCTCAGGAAAGGATATGGACTGATAACGGATCAATTCTTTTAAAAAATTTGAAAAAAACACCTCTGCCCCCAACTGTATTCCACTTTTTCGGGATAAGCGCTTGTCCCCATAAGCTGATAAAATATAAAACGGAAACTGGCCCGAATTAACCACATCGCTCTCATTAATACCGCCTCTAAAGACAATATTAGCTTTAACAGGTTGGGTAATTTTTTCTTTATTAGGATTCTTAATATAAACAATCTCTTCATTTCCATTCAAATTGTAAACAAGTCCCGCATTAAAAGCAAATGTATTCGTAGAAGTATTGGGTGCTTTCACGTTAGCATTGGAATAATGAATAATGGATATTCCTGCTTTAATCCCCAAGTTTTTGAATAGTTGTTCCTTGTGATAATTGAGCATTAATAAGGTAGAGCTCATAATGTGGGACCCATAGGCGTTATTTCTGAAATTTTGATTCTTATCGTAGGGATTTGTGTTATAGGCTAGGCCCTGGCCAATTCTGAATTGCATGTTCCGTTTAAAGAAATAAAAATTATAGTGTGCGTACAAACTATAATTTGAACCAAGGGTTTCGTACTTCATATCCTGATAAACAAAGGAAATACCTGTATCAGGATAATTATATTCCTGATGCCATTCTTTTAATCCATAATTCTTCTTGTTAAAGCCAAGTATAACTCCTGAAGGATGGGCATTAATCAAATGTGATATATCTTGATTATGGAGGATTACGGAACCATAATAAGGGTTAGCATCTATGGTAAACCACTTAGGTGTTTCTTCTTTTTGGGAAAAACACCACATACAGGAAAGTAGGCAAGTGTAAAAAAATTTGGTGTCCATTGGGTATAAAAATAGCAAATAATATGTGTAAATAACTCTGAATATGAAGGGTTATCTTTAGGCAAATGAAGGAAGGCGTTTATCACGAATATTGAGTTCTATTCTAGTTGTCTCTTAGTCCAGTTACTTTGCTTTTAAAGTGAATTGTACTGTAAAAAGCGATTATTCAATTAAAATACAGCTTGGGCAATGGCTTTAATATTATCCGACTTGCCCATGGAATAGTAATGCAGCACTGGTACTCCTGCCGCTTTTAATTCTTTTGATTGCTCAATTGCCCATTCAATCCCAATTTGTCTTATTTCCTTATTATTCTTGCAAGTTTCTACTGCATCAATCAAATCCTGTGGAAGATCAATTCTGAACACCTGAGGTAATAATTGTAAATGCCTTTTAACTGCAATGGGCTTTATTCCGGGAATTATGGGTACGGTAATACCCATATCCCTGGCGGCTTTAACAAAATCAAAAAACTTTTTATTGTCAAAAAACATTTGTGTTACCACGTAATCGGCTCCAAGCTCAACTTTTTTCTTTAGCCATTTTAAATCTGTTTGTAAAGAAGGAGCTTCCATATGTTTTTCGGGATAACCGGCTATACCAATACAAAAATCCGCACAATAATCAGTTTCCACAACCTCATGTAAATACTGACCACAGTTTAGGTTATGTATTTGTTCTACGAGTTCTGATGCGTATACATGACCGCCTTTAGAAGGTTCAAAATACTTTTCTTCTTTCATAGCATCTCCCCTAAGAGCCATAATATTGTCTATCCCCAAATAATGACAATCTATCAGTAAATATTCCGTTTCTTCTTTTGTAAACCCACCACATAGAACATGCGGAATGGTATCCACATCATATTTGTGCTTTATTGAAGCACAAATCCCAACCGTACCGGGTCTCATACGTGTAAGTTTTTTATCTAAAAGTCCATTTTTGTCTATATAAATATACTCTTCCCTGGAAGTAGTTACATCTATAAAGGGTGGGTTAAAGTCCATTAAAGGATCAATATTATCGTATAGCTCCTTAATATTTCTGCCTTTAACCGGAGGAATAATTTCAAAAGAGAATAGCGTATTCCCTTGAGCCCTTTCTATATGTTCGGTGACTTTCATTTATGCTTACTACTTTTTTATATATTTAGTTCAAAGAATTTTTGAATATTATTTTTTTATCCCGGTAAGTCATTGATCCAGATTAAATCCGGCAGGATCTTTCACTTATTTATCCGCTATATTTGGGGCAAGCCATTTCCTTGCTTCACTCAACTCAATTTCTTTCCTCCCGGCATAATCAACAATCTGGTCTTCTGTTATCTTACCCAATCCAAAATATCGAGCATCCGGATTTGCAAAATAATATCCACTTACACTGGCCGCAGGAAACATAGCCAGGTTATCTGTCAATTCAACTCCAATTGCCTTGTCTATATCCAGTAATTCCCAAATGGTCAATTTTTCGGTATGATCCGGACAAGCAGGATAGCCGGGTGCCGGCCTAATTCCCCTGTACTCTTCTTTTATCAACTTCTCATTAGAGAGTTGCTCCTTTCTGGCATATCCCCAATATTTAATTCGTACTTCTTTATGTAAATACTCAGCAAAGGCCTCAGCGAGTCTATCGGCCAAGGCCTTGATCATAATAGCATTGTAATCATCTAGGTTTTTCTCATATTTTTCAGCAAGTTCACTAGTACCAAAACCAGCTGTAACGCAAAAGCAGCCTATATAATCCTGTATTCCTGATTCCTTGGGAGCAATGAAATCTGCCAGGGCTATATTCGGAATGCCTTGTCTTTTTTTGGATTGCTGACGCAGGGTTCTAAAATTAATGTGCTTGTCCTCCTCTTTTTCGCCAGCCATATCCGTATTCACGGGATGAGCAATTACTTCAATATCATCATCATTAATTGTATTAGCGCAAAAAAGTCCGAAAACTGCTTTTGCGGTCAACAACTTCTCCTCGAATATCTTTTTCAGCATTGACCGGGCATCCTTATATAACTCAGAAGCCTGCTCCCCTACAATTACATCGCTTAATATTGCGGGGTATTTTCCATGTAAGTCCCAAGTTCGGAAAAATGGTGTCCAATCTATAAATTCTTCCAAAAGATGAAGGTCCATATCGCTAATCACCTCTATTCCTAAATTATTGGGTTTTATAATATCTGAAGGATCCCAGTCTATGTGAAATTTGTTTTTTCTTGCATCTCCCAGACTTAGGTATTCTTTTTGCTTCCCGCGACTTAGAAATTTCTCCCTGAAGGAAGAATAGTCAGTTTTAACCAATGCCTTAAAATCATCTGCAGAGTCTTTCTGTAAAAGGTCACCAAGGACTGTAACAGCCCGTGAGGCGTCATTTACATGAACTACAGAGGCACTGTAATGCGGATCAATCTTTACTGCCGTATGGGCCTTACTGGTTGTTGCCCCTCCTATCAATAATGGTATTTTAAAACCCTGGCGTTCCATTTCCCGAGCCAGATGAACCATTTCATCCAGAGAAGGGGTAATAAGTCCGCTTAATCCTATTATATCTACCTGTTCTTCTTTAGCTTTCCGAATTATTTTTTCAGGTGGAACCATAACGCCCAAATCAATAATTTCATAGTTATTGCATGCCAGTACCACACTTACAATATTCTTACCTATATCATGTACATCACCCTTAACCGTAGCCATTAAGATTTTACCCGCCGACTGCGATATACTATCTTTATCTTCTTCAATATAAGGCAATAAATAGGCAACCGCCTTTTTCATTACCCTTGCAGACTTAACTACCTGTGGCAGGAACATTTTTCCACTTCCGAATAGATCCCCAACCACATTCATCCCTTTCATTAAATGGCCTTCAATTACCTCAATAGGCTTAGTGACGATCAATCTTGCTTCTTCCACATCTAATACAATGTATTGATCTATCCCCTTTACCAGAGCCCGGGTAATTCTTTCCTGAAGAGGATCTTTTCGCCATGAATCGTCCGCTTTGTTTTCCTTTGCCTTGCCCACCACAGTTTCAGCAAAATCGAGGAGACGTTCTGTGGCGTCATCTCTTCTGTTTAAAATGACATCTTCCACCCTATCCAGTAAATCTTTTGGAATATCGTCATAGATTTCAAGCAGGGCAGGATTAACAATTCCCATATTCATACCGGCTTTAATAGCATGGTACAAGAAAACCGAATGCATCGCCTCTCGTACAGGTGTATTACCTCTAAAAGAAAAAGATACATTACTCACACCTCCGCTAACACTGCAATACGGAAGATTTTTGCGAACCCAGGATGTAGCTTCAATAAAATCTACAGAATTCTGCCTGTGTTCCTCCATTCCGGTTGCAACGGGAAAAATATTAAGATCAAAAATGATATCCTCCGGTGGGAAATTTACCTTATTTACTAAAATATCATATGATCGTTGCGCTATTTCTATCCGTCTTTCAAAATTATCTGCCTGGCCTTTTTCGTCAAACGCCATGATAATTACTGCAGCCCCATAAAGACGTATCAATTTAGCCTGACGAATAAATTCTATTTCTCCTTCCTTTAAACTTATAGAATTTACAATACATTTTCCTTGAACAAGTTGTAATCCAGCCTCAATAATCTCCCATTTGGAGCTATCTATCATTATAGGAACACGCGCTATGTCTGGTTCGGCCATAACTAAATTCAAATACCTGATCATGGCTTGCTTTCCATCTATCAGGCCATCGTCCATATTTATATCGATAATCTGGGCTCCACCTTCCACCTGGTGCCTGGCTATTTCCAGGGCTTCCTCATATTTTTCTTCTTTAATTAATCGAAGAAACCTTTTTGAACCAGCAACATTAGTTCTTTCCCCTATATTAATAAAATTGCTCTCTGGGGTAATAACCAACGGTTCCAGACCAGCAAGCTTAAGAAATCTTGGATGTGTTTTGGAATCTGTACCGACCTCTTGTCCATTGTCTGAATTCAATTGTATGTTTCTTGTATTTCTCATTTTTTACAATTGAACTCTTACTGCATCAGAAAAAATAAATTTTCTAGGTTTAAAATCCTTTGCCATTTCAGCAATTGCTGTAATGTGAGCGGGTGTAGATCCGCAGCATCCTCCAATTATATTAACCAGACCTTTATCAAGATATTCTTTCATTTGTTCAGCCATCTGATCAGGTGTTTGATCATAAGTTCCAAAAGCATTAGGCAAACCTGCGTTAGGATGTGCTGAAATAGCATCATCTGTGCGAACTGCAATGGCATCCAAATGGGGAACTAGCTGCTTAGCTCCCAAAGCGCAGTTAAATCCCACGGACAACAGAGGAATATGAGCTATAGATATTAAAAATGCTTCTGCGGTCTGCCCGGATAAAGTTCGCCCTGAAGCGTCTGTTATGGTTCCGCTAACCATTACCGGTGTATGAATATTACGTGCCTGTTTTACCTCTTCAATGGCAAAAAGCGCTGCTTTTGCATTAAGTGTGTCAAAAATTGTTTCTACCATCAGAATATCTACTCCACCATCTAACAGGGCCTCCACCTGTTGTTTGTATGCCAATCGCAATGTCTCAAATGAAACTGCCCTAAAACCAGGGTCATTTACATCAGGAGACATACTTGCCGTTTTATTGGTTGGGCCTATACTTCCAGCCACAAACCTAGGTTTATTTGGCTCCTTTTTAGTGAATTCTTTTGCCACTTGCTTTGCTATTTTAGCAGACTCATAATTAAGTTCATATACCAAATCTTCCATATGATAATCAGCCATTGCAATGGAGGTGCCGGAGAATGTATTAGTCTCTACAATATCTGCACCTGCCTGAAAATATTTTTTATGAACTTCGGCGATAGCTTCTGGCTGGGTTAAAGTCAATAGGTCGTTATTGCCCTGTAATGGATGGGGCCAGTCTTTAAATCGGTTTCCCCTGAAGTCTTCCTCCGTAAATTTATATCGTTGCAGCATAGTGCCCATGGCACCGTCAAGTATCATAACCCGCTCTTTTAGTATATCCTGTATCTTCTGCATATGTTTCCTTTTTTAGGAATTACAACACCTCACTCACATGTTTGTCCCACCTTGCCGCTACCTTTTAGCATCACCATAATAAACATCTGCTTATTAAATGCTCATGGTGGATTATTCTATAATATTATCAAGAAAAATAGATAAAGACTTATTGCCTTTACTTTGTGTTATCTAGCCTTAGTTGCCATAAAAAAGCAGCATCGCGGTAGAATGTAGCACCTTCTTTATAGTTAAAGGGTTGCTAAGGTTTCAACGGGTCTAGTCCCTCCACCTTTCTTGATAACAATGTCAATGTTGTAATGAACTAGCGCAAAGAAACGCCACATGTCCTTTAAAAACAAGGAAAATGTACTTTTTTTGGCTTATATCGAAGGATACCTAAAGGCCAATTGAGCAGTTTATTGTTACCTCACAAGTCATACTTGAACTCTTTTCTTTACTTTAATCCACTACCAGACTACAATAAAATATTTTTTTATTTGCGTTAATCTTGTACTTCAAGTGAAGCCTAATAATGTTGGTTGGCAAATTTAAATGGAAAAAGAGTTTTCATTCCATATTTGATACCAAAGTCTCTGTTACTTCATTCATTTTATCAACCTTCTGTTCAAAATCGCCTTTAATTGTCTTTCGGTAGGCGTTTAGATTCTGAACCATCCTGCTAATATCTTCCGGAATAACATCTTCAAAAAATTGCCTTAACCTCTTTGCCGTAGTTGGAGATTTACCGTTAGTAGATATAGCTATTTTCACATTCCCTTTTGTTACAATACCGCCCATATAAAAATCACAATAAGGAGGATTGTCTGCAACATTCACCAGTTTATCGATACTTCTACAATCATTATAAACCTGTATGTTTATCTCAGGTTTATCTGTGGTAGCAATTACCAAATGTTTCCCATAAAGAAATTCAGTATTGTAAGTGGATCTAATAAGTTCCACATTATATTTTCCGGCCAACTTTAAAGTGCTCTCTCTAAACATTGGCGATACTATGGTGATTTTAGCATCCGGACTGGACTTAGTTAAAAAGGATAATTTTTCTTCAGCTACATTGCCCCCTCCAACTATCAGAACATGGAGAGTTTGCGTTTTAAGAAAAATAGGATATAAATTATTCCTTTCCATTATTCTGCAATTTGAAATTCATATTGGTTGCTTATCTGAATTATTTGGTTTCGATGTCTTACTACTTCGCCAATGATTATGATCGCGGGGTTGGTTAATTTTTGTTTTTGGACTATGCTTTCTATTGTATCAATTGTTCCAATACCAACCTGTTCTTCTTCTTTTGTCCCATTCTGAATAATTGCAACAGGAGTATCTGATTTGTTCTCTTTGTTAAATAATTCTACAATAGCCGAAAGTTTTGACATGCCCATTAATATGACCACTGTTGCATTTGATTTAGCGGCGAGGTGTATATCTCCCGAGAGTTTATGTTCTTTGGTAGTTCCTGTAATCACCCAGAAACTCTCTGCAGAGCCTCGTTTTGTAACTGGAATATTTTGAGATGCGGGAACTGCGATGCACGAAGATATTCCAGGAACCATTGCCACTTGCAGACCATATTTAGCTGCATAAACCATTTCCTCTGAACCACGGCCAAAAACAAAAGGATCTCCTCCTTTTAATCGCACCACTTGTCCCCGGCTTTTTGCTCTTTGCACAATTAATTCATTTATCTGATCTTGCTGAAAGGCATAACAGCCTTTTCGCTTACCTACAAAAATATGCTCCGCTTTACTGGCATAATCCAACAGAGCTGAATCTACAAGGGCATCATAAAGAACCACATCAGCATCCTGCAATGCTTTAATTGCTTTTAAAGTGATGAGCTCCAAATCTCCGGGACCTGCACCTACTACCGTTAACTTTGCTCTTTTATGCATGTATCAGTTCGAATTTTCTATAGGCTTCTACCTTGTTTAAAAATTCCTCAGCATCGGCCAGGTACTTCTTAGCAAAGGTCTTATTTGGTTCATTTTTGTTTAATTGCAATACCAAATCTTCGAATGAAGAATTTATTGTTATTCTACCGTTTGCGATAAAATAGGTGTTAAAGTCTTTTATTATACTGTTGTGCGTATTTGTTTTGGTTTTTTCGGCAGTTAAAAGTGCTTTGGCAGTATTTACCATAGAAGAATAAGAATAATAAATACTTGCGGCCCATTTTTGTTCGTTAATAGCTTCTTTCGCATTTTTTATCTTTTCATCACTTTCAAACAATAATGTAGCGATCAAATCTATAACCACTCCTGCACATTCTCCTATCCCTATTGCTTTTTGATACCGTTTATTGCTTCCCCAGTCCAGATAGTCCTCTGGAGATAAATTTTCTATATCTGCAAATGGCTTAAGAAGTTCATAAAAATAATATTCCCCTTTTTCCGCATAATAAGATTCATAAGAGGCTCCTTTGCCATTGACCTCGAAATCATTGAGTATTTGTCTGAGTGCTTCAGGCCCTCGTTTACTGGGAATCTTAATAACCTTATCCGCGAATAAACCACGACCGTCTCCTAAATTCCCTCCCCCAAGTAAGACCTGCAAAGCCGGCGCCACCAACTTCTCCTTAGTGCGTATAGACATGCCCTGAAAACCAATATTAGCCATGGAATGCTGACCACATGCATTCATACAACCACTAATTTTTATGACCACATCGGCATTATTTACATATTGTGGGTATTCTTCCTTGATAACGCGCTCTAATTCTGTAGCAATTCCGGTACTGCTTGCAATTCCAAGGTTACAAGTATCGGTACCCGGACAGGCAGTAATGTCTAATGCCTTGTTATATCCGGCATCTGCAAATTGCAGTTTTTTAAGCTCATTATAAAAAAATGGAATCATTGATTCCTTTACATAGGGAATTAATATATTCTGTCTTAATGTTAAGCGAATTTCACCTGCCGCATATTTTTCAACCAAATCTGCCAGCAATCTGGCTTTATCTGTATAAAAATCTCCTAACATGACCTTTATTCCAATAGCTACATAACCGGATTGTTTTTGTAAAACCAGATTGGTAGTTTTCCAGTATTCAAAAGCTTCAATATCCTCTATTATTACTTCCTGAGCCTGGATATTAGAAATAATCACCTTAGGATAAGTACTAATATTAATAGGGTACGTTTTAAAAGGGACCGCCTTCTTTTCCGCAATTAATAATTCTTTAAAAGCTTCAAGGCCCAAATCTTTTAAAAGAAACTTTAATCTTGCTTTGGCCCTGCTCTTTCTTTCACCATATCTGTCAAATACTCGAACAACGGTTTCCATCATAGGAATTATTTCATTGACAGGAAGAAAGGTAAACAGCTCATCTGCATGACGAGGTTGAGAACCCAGTCCTCCGCCTAACATTACTTTAAAACCTTTAACACCTTCCTGTAATTTGGCAATAAAACCAAGGTCGTGCATATAGGAAAGTCCCGTATCTGCATCACTGGACGAAAAGGAAACCTTAAACTTGCGACCCATTTCCTGACCTATGGGATTTCTTAAAAAATATTCGAAAACGGCCTGGGCATAAGGAGACACGTCAAACGGCTCATCCTTGTCTATCCCGGCTGTTTCGCTAGCGGTAACATTTCGTACGGTATTCCCGCATGCTTCTCTAAGGGTTACTGAATCCTTCTCTAGCTGTGCCCATAGTTCCGGGGTGCGCTCCAGGTCTACATAATGAATTTGAATGTCCTGCCGCGTAGTAATGTGCAATCTTCCTGTGGAATACTCATCTGCAACATCAGAAATCCTGCGTAATTGCCTTGAGCTTACCTTACCATAGGGTAATTTGATACGTATCATTTGAACTCCCGGTTGTCTTTGTCCATATACCCCTCGGGCCAGGCGCAGACTTCGGAATTTTTCCTCATCAATAGAACCTCCTTTGAACTCCCTGATTTTTTTATCAAGTTCAATGATGTCTTTCTCTACAATGGGATTTTCTATTTCGGTTCTAAAACTTTGCATAATATTTATTCCTATTATTCCTATATATTAAATAGGTTTTATCAAAATAAATGATCATTAATAATATGTTCGAATTATTCTATAGACCAGAAGTAAGCTTTTTCCTGTTGTGTCCTAGGTGTGTAAACCACACTCTCTGTTTTCTAAAACCTTGGTCGGATCAAAATAGTTGTGTTCGTTGGCCAGCCCTCGTGCATTCAAATAGGCGTCCAGGCGTGTATCATTCCAATGGTAAAACGGACTTACCTTGAGGACTCCTCCCTCACTTAAACTTAAAATGTTTAATGTATCTCTTAAAGCAGTCTGGCCTTTTCTAAGGTTCGTAAACCATACGTCTGGTTTGTGTTCAGCCATTGCTCGTCGGAAAGGTTCCATTTTCACCTGTTCTGTAAATTCTTTATGCCTGGGGTCATCGATATCCGGAATTCCCATAACCGCATCTCTATGTGCGGTGGTTTGCCTGGGAACAAACAATTTAATATTTAAATTCAAACCAGAGATTAATTCTTCTGCATGTTTATAGGTGTTGGGTGTATTATATCCGGTATCGCACCATATAACGGGAATATCCGATTTAACCTCAGTAACCGCATTTAATATGGCTACTTCATATGGTCTGAAATTGGTAGTAACCACAGATTTGGAACCATAAAGTATCGCCCATGAAATTATCTCTTCAGGCGGTATTCCTCTAAAGTGATTATTTAAATGTTCTATATCCTGCTTAGACAAACTCATATCTTATTTTTTAAAGTTAAAATTACCTCCCCCATTTAATAGTGTTCCACAATCGTTCATGTAAAAAATACAAGACCATTTTTGTGACCAATTCAACTAATCCAATAGAGAATGCCAGAGAAAGTGTACCCGTAATAATCCATGATATTATTATGGTATCTAATGTTCCGATAGCACGCCAACTAATAGACTTGGCAATGCTTCGTTTTGGTTGATCCGAAGCCCTATCAGTTTTATAACTGCTATTTGCTGCTTCCTTATTAATAATAAATTGGTCTGCAATCATTTTTATTATTTTATTCCTATCGATTTAATAGAGTTATCAAAAATAGAATAATATTTTAGAGTAAGACGTTGTTTTTTTTCAAATATTACTTTTATCCTATAGTTTTAATAGATTAATTAAAAAACTATGTTATTATTGCGAATGATTCATTGGTATCCCAAAACTTTTGAAAATTTTTTATCCTGATATGAGATCAGCAAGAGTATTATTTCTGTAGACTTCCAGGACGCTGTCACGTACCTGAAGCATAAGTTTATGCACGGCACATTTGCTTTCATCCGGGCAATCGTCGCACTTTTCATAAAAGTTAAGACTTACGCATGGTACCATGGCAATTGGCCCTTCCAACACACGAATAACGGTTGTCATAAGAATTTCACCAGGTTCCTTTATTAGGTAATAACCTCCTCCTTTTCCCTTCTTTGATCCTAAAAATCCTGTTTTACGTAAAGTGAGTAAAATACTTTCTAAAAACTTTTGAGAAATATTCTCATGCTTTGCAATTTCCGAAATCTGAACTGGCTCTCTTTTACTTTGAGATGCCAAATAAGTCAGGGCTTTTAGTCCGTATTTTGTCTTTTTAGAAAGCATTATGCGAAGATAGTTAAAATAGGAACATTCCTATGTCTCACATCTTATCCAACGCCTGTTCTATATCACTTATAATATCATCTACGTGCTCCAGGCCAACAGAGACTCGCACCATACCATCCGTTATACCACATTCCAATCTTTCTTCCGCAGACAACTTGCTGTGTGTAGTAGATGCTGGATGTGTAACAATACTCCTCGTATCTCCCAAATTAGCAGATAGAGATAACATATCAATAGAGTCAAAAAATTTCTTCCCGGCGTCAATTCCGCCTTTTAACTCGAAGGCGACCACGCAGCCACCGGCCTTCATCTGTTTTTTGGCAAGTTTGTATTGGGGGTGGGATTTTAAAAACGGATACTTAACCCAATTGACATTTTTATGGGATTCTAAAAATTCCGCCACCTTTAATGAATTTGAACAATGCCTGTCTACTCTTACTCCTAAAGTTTCAAGACTTTTGGATAAAACCCATGCATTAAATGGAGATAGCGCAGGGCCCGTAATTCTTGAATACCGATAAATACGATCTATTAAATCTCTTTTACCAACTGTAATACCAGCCAATACCCTACCCTGTCCATCCATGAGTTTAGTACCGGAATGAATTACCAGATCCGCTCCAAATTCTATCGGCTGCTGCAAATAAGGAGAAGCAAAGCAATTATCAACAATCATTATAAGTTTATGCTTTTTTGAAAACCGGCCCAGTGCTTCAAGGTCAAGAATATCAACACCTGGATTTGTTGGGGATTCTGCAAAGAGAATTTTGGTTTTTGGTGTAATTAGTTTTTCTACATTTTCTAATTCCCCAATTTGAAAATAGCTGTGGCTAATATTCCATTTTGGAAAAACCTGAGTGAAAAGGCTATGAGTTGAACCAAAAATACTTCGTGCCGAAATAATATGATCGCCACTGTTTAACAAAGCGGCAAAGGTTGAAAAAACAGCCGACATCCCCGAGGAGAAAGCAAATCCATCCTCTGCGCCCTCCATTTTACATACTTTTTCTATAAACTCTGATGAATTAGGATTGGAATATCTCGAGTATATATTTCGCTCTTTTTCTTCCGCAAAGGAAGCCCTCATATCTTCACTATCCTCAAAAATAAAACTGGATGTAAGGTACATTGGACTTGAATGTTCCAAAAACTTTGAACGTTCTATTTGTGTACGTATCGCCTCAGTTTCAAATTTTTTATTCTTCATCTCTTTCTATTTGCAGGATTATTCAAAAAACATTCATATTTTTTCTGCAATACGTAAAATATCCCCAAAAACCCCTCGCGCAGTTACGGCAGCACCGGCTCCTGCACCCTGAATTACCAGTGGATGTTCGCCATATGACTCAGTATAAATCTCAATAATAGAATCAGAACCTTTAACCTGACCCAAGGCACTCTCCCTAGGGACTGATACCAGTTTTACTTCCAGATTTCCTTTCTCTTTCTGTAAATCACCATACAAATCCCCAACATATCGGAGTACGTGATTCGGTTCCTGGTTGTCCTTGATTTTACTAAAAAAATCATCCAGGACTTCAAATCCATTCAAGAATTCCTGCACACTTCCATTACGGAGAGATCCTGGTATAAGATTTTGAATTGAAATATCATCAAATTCATTTTCGAGTTCCAATTCACGAGCTAGTATCAGCAACTTTCTACCCACATCGTTACCGGATAAATCCTCTCTTGGATCGGGCTCGGTAAATCCATTTGAAATGGCGGCTTTCAAAATTGTGGAAAAGGAAGTATCCGCTTCAGAAAAAGTATTAAAAATATAACTTAAAGACCCTGAAAAAACACCTTTAATTCGCGTAATGTTTTCACCTGATAAATGTAATAGCTTTATTGTATCAATTAATGGTAAGCCGGCACCCACATTAGTTTCATACAGGTATTGCTTCTGTTTTTTGGCCAACTCATCCCTTATCAATCTGTAGTAGTCAAATCCCAGGGTATTGGCAATTTTGTTTGAGGACACCAGATCAAATCCATTGTCAATAAAATCAAAATAATTGGCCACAAAATCTTGGCTTGCAGTATTATCTATAGCAATTAAATTTTCAAGATGATGTATTTTGGCATAATCAAAAATATGATCTATAGTATAAGGAATGCCCTTTTCATTAATTTCCTCTACCCATTTTTTAGAAATACCTTCTTTGTTTAAGAGTAAGTTTTTAGAATTAGCCAGGGCAAATACATTTAGATTAATCCCTTTTCTTTCCTCAATTCCCTTCCTCGAAGTTAAAATCTGATCTACTAAAGTGCCCCCTACATTCCCATGTCCGAAAATTGCCAGATTAACTTTTTTGCTAATTCCAAAAATTTGACCATGCATTACATTAAGCGCTTTGTGAAGATCTGATTTCTTAACCACCAGGCTTACATTCTTTCCCGAAATCGTATTATTAAACAATAATGGAACTATTTGATTCTTGATTAACGCATTATAAGGTTTGTGAAAAGTGCTTAGATCCTGACCCACTATGGAAATGACTGAAACTGCGCCAACAATAGTTATTGTGTTAATATCACGCGATTGAAAATCGCTCTCAAATTCCATTTCCAATGCCCTTTTTGCCAAATGTGCCTTCTCCGCATTAACCACTAATCCAATTCCTCTCTCCGAAGAACCCTGTGAGATGATACTTACACTTATATTATTTTGGCTAAGGGTCCTGAAAATACGGGCATCAATTCCGACCTTCCCAAGCAACCCCCTCCCTTCGAGGTTAATTAACGCATCATTTTCAATAACTGATAATGATTTAATTCCATCTTTGCTAGATTTGGCACTGATAAGTGTACCCTCATTATCATTATTAAAAGTATTGAGTATCCTCAGTGGGATATTCTTTTCAATTAGGGGAATAATAGTCTTCGCGTGTAAAATGGTTGCACCAAAGTTAGCAAGTTCATTTGCCTCACTATAAGACAATTGCTCAATTCTTTGTGCGTCAGAAACAAATTCCGGGTTCGCTGTGAAAATACCATCTACATGTGTGTAATTTTGTAATTCTTCCGCATCCAAAAAGTTTGCAATGAGAGAAGCAGTATAATTACTGCCATTGCGCCCTAGTGTAGTTGTTTCACCTGTCTCTGTAGAAGCTATAAAACCTGTGATCAATGGCACCTCATCTGGCTTTAATTTCGAAAATTCATGAATTACATTTTCCCTGGATACATCTTCCAGTAATTTAGCATCTCCATAAGTATCATCTGTTTTTATCAGTCGGCGACTATCAAGTAATTTTGCATTGATTCCTTCTCCAATAAGTAATTTTGTGATCAACTTACCAGATATTAGCTCTCCATAGGCCAAAACCTGGTCTTTTATTTTAGCACTATAATCACCAAGCAAAGTAACTCCTTCAAATAATTTCACCAATTCCAGGAATTCCTCTGAAAGACTAATATTTTTAAAAGTATGTTTCTGATATCTTTCGAAATTTTCAAAATCTTCCCGATAATCTAATCCCTTTGCGGCTTTATTTAATATAGCTTCCAATTGATCAGTTGCTTTTGCACGAGCTGATAAAACCACTGCAATATTTTCTCCATTTTTGACTTTATGGGTTATAATATCCAATACTCTTCCTAAGCCTTCTCCATTGGAAAGTGACTTCCCGCCAAACTTTAAAATTTTTATTCTCTCAGATTTCCCATTAATATCAAAAACGCCTTTGAGCAATTGCTGCATTTGTTCAAACTCAATCAAAAATGCATCATGCCCGTGCAACGATTGAATTTCTCCATAGGTAACATTACTTTTAGCCTGAGCCAACTGTTTAAAGGTATCCTTATTCTCATTTGCTGTAAAAAAAAGATCAGAATCTACTCCTATAATGTGAATATTGGTATTACTGTTTTGCAGATTGATAAATGCTTCTTCTCCATCTCTTGTAATATCTATCGTTTTTAATAATTGGTTGGCTAATTTGTAAGCTGAAAGTTGAAACCTTTCATTCAATTTTTTTCCATGATGGGTTAGCCAGCTTTCCACATTAAAAACCTGTAGTTCTACATTGGTGCTTCTTTGAAATCTTGCTTTAAAAGACTGGGGAGTTCTGTAACACAACATGGCATGCATCCTGGCATCATGCACTGGTTGCTTTGAATTTACAAGAAATTGTTCTTGAATCTGACAATTGGCAATAAGCCAATCTGTTGACTTCCAGTCAGCTGCCACTGGGATCAAATGTTCTGTGAGCAATGGATTTATCGCAGCCATTTCCCAGGCAATTCCGCCTCCTAATGAACCTCCGATAATAGCATAAATTTGAGTTATATTGAGCTCTTTCAATCCTTGAAGAAATATCCTGGCAATATCAACCGCTACAAAATCTTTATAATTGTCAACCACAAAACCATCATAACCGTTTCCGGGGATGTTGAAGGCTAACACAGTATATTTGGTGGTGTCAATACATTTACCATCTCCAATCAATGAAGCCCACCAACCATCATCCCCCGCTAAATTTGAATTTCCTGTAAGCGCATGATTTACTACTACTATGGGTGCGGAGTGCAATTCTTTGCCAAACAATTGATAGGATAACTCCATATCCTGAACCACACCACTATAGGTTCTAAACTGTGGTATTTTAATTTTGTTAAGCTTTGTATTCGGGTCTTTCATGCGTATGATGTCAATTAAAGCTGAGTAAATGTGCATTTAAAAAGATTATACCTTCTACTCAGCTTTTACCAGGGTTGTTTTGATACTTATGCCAGCACAGATTTATCAATTATTGCAAAAGCCTGTTCCAGATCGGATTTAAGATCATCAAGATTTTCCAATCCAACAGATAATCGTATTAAATCCTTGGTGACTCCTGTGGCTTCTTGTGCTGCATCATCTAACTGTTGATGTGTTGTACTAGCCGGATGAATTATAAGAGATTTCGTATCCCCTATATTAGCCAATAAGGAAAAGATTTGGGTTCCATCGGCTATTTTCTTTGCAGAATCATATCCCCCTTTAACTCCAAATGTTACAATTCCGCTTTGTCCTTTAGGTAAATACGCCTCCGCCTCAGCAAAATATTTACTGCTTTTAAGACCCGGGTAATTTACCCAGCTAACTTCGTCTCTTTCTTCTAACCATTTAGCCAAGTCAAGCGCATTTTCGCTATGCCTTTTCATGCGTATTTCAAGGGTTTCCAGGCCTTGAATAATCTGAAAAGCATTAAAAGGACTAAGACAAGCGCCATGATCCCTTAAACCTTCAATTCGTACCTTAGCAATAAACGCAGCTGGCCCCAAAGCATCGTGATACACCAGGCCGTGATACCCCGCAGAAGGTTCAGTAAATTCTGGAAATTTACCGTTTGCCCAATCAAAGGTTCCTGCATCTATGACTACACCCCCCAGTGCAGTACCATTGCCATTGATATATTTGGTTAGGGAATGAATTACAATATTGGCTCCATGTTCAATCGGATTAAGCAAGGCTGGTGTTGGCACAGTATTGTCAACAATAAAGGGAATTTTAGCAGCCTTAGCTTCTGCAGATATTGCCTTTAAATCGAGAACATCGAGTTTAGGGTTACCCAAAGATTCAACAAAAATTGCACGCGTATTCTTTTTTACAGCCTTACCAAAATTGGAAGGATCTGAAGGGTCAACGAATGTTGTTGTAATTCCAAACCGAGGCAATGTAACGCTTAATAAATTATAAGTGCCCCCATATAAACTATTTGAAGCCACGATATGGTCGCCTGTCTTTAATAGCACCAAAAGTGCCGTATTAAGTGCTCCGGTACCTGATGCAGTAACTACTGAGGCAATACCTCCTTCCAGAGCGGCAAGACGTTGTTCTAAAATATCATTGGTAGGATTATTAATCCTGCTGTAAATATTTCCAAACTCCGCTAAGGAAAATAAATTGGCCGCATGTTCCGAATTGTCAAAAACATAGGCCGTACTTTGATAAATTGGCACTGCCCGTGTACCGGCATTTAAAGTCGTGTCATGGCCCGCATGTAATGCATTGGTAGAAAATTTGTGTTCACTCATGATGTTTGTTTCTATGTATTCAAAATGAATACTGGTTCTTAATACAAATTGTTTTCAAAACGATATTTATATCGTTCTTAAATATAAAATTCAGTACAATCCAAACCTAAGTGCCAAGTAGAGCATTTGGGAAATATTAAAATGTTATTAAGAAAGACAAATTACCTCAGGCAATTCTTTTATGTTATCTGTCACAATTTTCATGTGATAGAATTTAGCACCTTCTTCGCATTGGACACAAAGGGTTGCTAAGGCTTCAAAGGGTCTATTCCCTCCACCTTTCTTGATAACTTTTCAACAAGAGATTGAACTTAATAAAAGCAAATATAGGTATGGAAAAACTGAAATTCCTATTATTTATGCAAAAAATTACAAATTGAATGCCAATTTTACCTCATCTACCATATTTAATTTCTCCCAGGTGAATAACTCCACCGTTTTTTCAACCTTACCCATGTAAGGGGATTCAAATACTTTTGACACCATTCTTGGTTCCTTCCCAAAGTGTCCATAGGCCGCGGTTTCCAGATATATAGGATTTCTTAATTTAAGTCGATCTTCTATATCAAAAGGCCTCATTTTAAATAGTTCTGATACCTTCTGGGCTATTTCTCCATCGCTCAAAGCCACTTTTGAGGTTCCATAAGTATCTACAAAAATAGAGGTAGGCTCGGCCAATCCAATAGCATAACTTACCTGTACCAGTAATTCATCCGCAACTCCTGCTGCAACCAAATTTTTTGCTGCATGCCTTGCGGCATAAGCGGCACTGCGGTCAACTTTACTAGGGTCCTTTCCACTAAACGCACCTCCGCCGTGGGCACCTTTTCCTCCATAGGTATCAACAATAATTTTTCTTCCGGTTAAACCACTATCCCCATGAGGCCCCCCAATTACAAACTTACCGGTAGGATTGATATGGTATGTAATCTTATCATTGAACAAGCCCTGGGTGTGCTGCGGTAACTTTACTATAACTCTGGGCATTAAAATAGTAATAAGGTCTTCTTTGATTTTTGATAGCATTTTGGTATCATCCTTGTCAAACTCATCATGCTGGGTGGATATTACGATTGTATCTATTCTAACCGGTGTATTATCATCCGAATACTCTATTGTAACTTGTGCTTTTGCATCAGGTCTCAAATAAGTAATTTCATTATTTTCTTTTCTTAATAAGGACAGTTCCTTAAGTATTCGATGTGAAATATCCAATGCCATTGGCATATAATTTTCACTTTCATTAGTCGCATAACCGAACATCATTCCCTGGTCACCAGCGCCCTGTTCTTCCTTGTTTTCACGATCTACACCCTGATTTATTTCCTTAGACTGCTCGTGTATCAATGAGATGACTCCACACGAATCTCCACTGAACTGATATTCGCCTTTAGTATATCCAATTGAATTAATAACATCTCTTGCTATTTGCTGCAGATCTACATAAGTATGACTTTTAACTTCTCCAGCCAATATAACCTGACCTGTAGTTACCAAGGTTTCACAAGCCACCTTGCTTTCAGGGTCAAAAGCTAAAAAATTATCCAATAATGCATCGCTTATCTGATCTGCTATCTTATCAGGATGTCCAGCACTTACAGATTCCGAAGTAAACAAATAGGCCATAAAATATATATTTTTAAAAATTTAAAATTGATTTGACAGATGCTTGAAAAGAAGTTTACAACACAAATTGATCTGTAGAAACTGCTTTAGCATTTTTTCTTTAACGGAACCTGAATGATAGTTAAATAGTAATTTTAAACTAATCTAAAATTGCGTTCTGTATAAGAGGTTGCAATCAGTCAAATCCCTCCTCTTATTTAATGGTTACAAAAGTACACAATTGCTATTGAAATAAAAATTATCATAAAATATAATTATCTCTCGTATTTCAACAACTATTTTTTCTCTTCCAGCTTATACTTTGTATATTGTGTTGCTCTTAAATTTAAGACACCAACCATAAATTTAAACACTATATGCATATTGCCGTTGCTGGAAATATAGGAGCCGGAAAAACTACCCTCACCAGGCTTTTAGCAAAACATTACAGATGGGAGGCACATTTTGAAGACGTAGTTGACAATCCATATTTAGATGATTTTTACAATCAGATGGAACGCTGGAGTTTTAACCTACAGATTTATTTTTTAAATAGCAGATACAGACAAATACTAAAGATCCGGGAATCGGGAAAAAATATTATTCAGGACAGAACCATTTACGAAGATGCCCACATTTTTGCACCTAATTTACATGCTATGGGCTTAATGACTAACAGGGATTTTGGTAACTACTCGGACCTTTTTGAACTTATGGAGACCCTTGTAGAGCCTCCTGATCTTCTAATTTACCTAAGAAGTTCAATCCCCAATTTGGTTAACCAGATTCATAAACGAGGCAGGGATTACGAAAATTCCATATCTATTGATTATCTAAGTCGATTGAATGAACGATATGAAGCATGGGCCCATGGTTATGAAAAAGGTAACTTATTGGTAATTGATGTCGATCAATTAGATTTTGTTGATAATCCTGAACATCTGGGCGAGGTGATTAATAAAATAGACGCTGAAATTCACGGACTTTTTTAGAGATAATAACTAAAAAAAATCCCCAAGCTGAGCTTGGGGATTTTTTTTTAACGCTTTAAATAGTTCCCTATTCTTCTGTCACTTCTTTTACAACCTTTTCTATGCGGATTTTCGCATTATTATCGGTTTCATGTAATGACTCTATCTGCGCACTAACTTCTTCCTCGCTACCTTCAAAAATAAGCTCACGGGTATTATCCGTACCGTTTTCCATAGTAGTTATTGTAACAACTGCCTTTACAAGACCTTCATCGTTCTTTTTCATCTCCACTTGTACTTCTTTTTTAACTTCTGTATTGCTATTTTCTACGTTGTAAGCAGTTAAGGTATCTGAAGAAATCGCAATACTTGGTGCAATCACCAAAGCTACTACAGACATAAGCTTTAAAAGAATGTTCAATGATGGCCCTGACGTATCCTTAAAAGGATCTCCAACCGTATCTCCAACCACAGCAGCTTTATGAGCCTCTGTGCCTTTACCGCCATCTGCTTCAATCATTTTTTTGGCATTATCCCATGCGCCACCGGCATTAGATTGAAATATCGCCATAAGTACACCACAAGTAGTTACCCCTGCCAATAGGCCTCCAAGCATTTCTGCACCGCCAATAAATCCTACAGCAACAGGCACTGCTATCGCCAATATTCCCGGAAATACCATTTCCTTAATGGAAGCTTTAGTAGATATGTCTACACATTTATCGTATTCAGCAAGCCCATCAGCAGCATCAAATATTTTTCGATCCTCGACAGTTGCCTTAGACATATCTGAATCATACTTACGCATCACTTCCAATGCAGCATGTAATTCCGGAATATCCCTAAATTGCCTTCGAACTTCTTCTATCATCGCCATTGCTGCACGACCTACTGCATTCATAGATAAAGCGGAGAATACAAAAGGAAGCATCCCGCCCACTAATAAACCAGCCATAATATCCGGTCTTGAAACGTCTATGGCAGTAACGTTAGCTACTTTCATAAAGGCTGCAAATAATGCCAATGCCGTTAATGCTGCCGAGGCAATCGCAAAACCTTTTCCAATAGCTGCTGTTGTGTTACCTACTGCATCTAATTTATCTGTACGCTCCCGAACTTCCTTAGGCAATTCGGCCATTTCCGCAATACCCCCCGCATTGTCAGAAATAGGACCATAAGCATCAACTGCTAATTGAATCCCCGTATTTGCCAACATTCCAACTGCCGCAATAGCAATTCCGTATAAACCTGCAAAATGATGTGAAACTAAAATAGCTGTAGCTATTAACAAGATTGGCACTGCTGTAGACATCATTCCAACTCCTAGACCCGCTATAATATTAGTAGCGGCTCCCGTATTAGATTGCCTTACTATTGAACTAACCGGTTTTGTTCCAGTACCTGTATAGTACTCTGTAATTTTACCAACTCCAAAACCAGCAACTAAACCGGCAAGTGTTGCCCAAAAAACACCCATCGCCCCAAAAGGCAAACCTTCAATACTTTCAGGTAATATATTAGTTATTATGAAATAGGAAGCAATTATCATTAATCCCCCAGATCCGAATTCACCCAGGTTTAATGCCTTATGTGGACTTCCCCCATCTTTTACCTTAACAAAGAACGTACCTATAATAGACATCACAATACCAACCGCAGCCAATACTAATGGTAAATACACAGCTCCTAATCCTCCAAATTCAGGTGTAAAAATAAACGCTCCTAAGACCATGGTACCAATAATAGAACCAACAAACGATTCAAATAAATCTGCTCCCATACCTGCAACATCCCCAACATTATCACCAACGTTATCTGCAATAGTAGCTGGGTTTAAAGGATGATCTTCCGGAATACCGGCTTCAACTTTACCAACCAAATCCGCTCCAACATCCGCTGCCTTAGTATAAATACCACCGCCAACACGCGCAAATAATGCAATAGATGATGCTCCCAAGGAGAATCCGGAAAGTACATTTAGTACCATAGGAATATTTTCAGCTCCCGGCCAAATCATCTGGTAAATCATAAACAACCCACTTAATCCAAGAACACCCAGACCAACAACACCTAATCCCATTACAGAACCACCGGCAAAAGCTACTTCCAAAGCCTTACCTAAGGATTGTCTTGCTGCTTGTGTTGTTCTAACGTTTGCTTTAGTAGCAACCCGCATACCTATAAATCCTGCCAAAGCAGAGCAAATGGCACCTACTACAAAAGATAGTGCAACCATACCATTGGACCCTTCCTCAGAGGCCCCCTTGAAATACAATAAGATAGCAACGGCTACAACAAAAATTGATAGGATTTTGTATTCTGCCTTTAAAAAGGACATTGCCCCATCGGCAATATTTTTGGCAATCCGCGCCATCTTTGCATCACCCACCTCTTGTTTGGAAACCCAAATATTTTTTATTAATACAAAAAGCAGTGCTAAAACACCAAAAGCTGGTAAAATGTTTACGATTAATTCCATATAAGTTAGTTATTTGCTATTTAAAACGGGTGCAAAAGTAGTAAAATGGATTAGAATAAAAAAGCTTAAATATTTTCCCTGAAAGATTTAAAAACTAAAACCAAGTGTTCCCTTAATACTAAATGGACGGGCATCCGGATTTTCCAGATAATTGCCCCTGAAGTTGAAATCGATTCTGAAAATCTTGAAGATATTACCAATACCAAAGGAGTATTCCCAATAAATCTTATCGGAAGGAGCTATTAATGGAATATTTGTTGGGCTGCTCAGTACAATATTTTCATCAGTTAAAGTACCCCAGGCTCCTCTTAATCCTACAATTTCTCTTAAATTCCAATTTCGAATAATTGGAATCCTTGATAAAAGCCGGCCGTTAAAATTATGTTCCAGATGAACAGTGGCATAGGTGTCTGTTACAAACTCGTAAAAATTTAGATTTGGAAATGTGTTATAAATCGTCCATAATGTCTGGTTTCCCGGTATTACACTCAACAAGCCAAGTGGAACAGCACCGAATGTTTTACCTACCTCAACAGTGCTTAACAATCTTCCAAAACCTCCAATCTGCCACGGTTGAGTATATGAAAACTGAATTTTTTCAAACTCAAAATCACTTTGAAAAAAGCCTTTCAACCCCTTTGTGTAATTTAGTAAAAGCGTACTATAATCATCATTTACGTTTCTTCGCTCCACTCCACTGCCAATTGTTCTTTTACCCGGCGTGTATAATAGTATTGTACTCAATTCAAACTGTTTAATTTCAGAAGATATACCTGTTGGAGATGAGGGATCTAAATAATCCAGACTAAATGCATCAGGCAGGGCAGAGCTTAAGGTACGATATGAGCTCCCGAATCGTATTCGTAAATTGGTGACAGGCTCAATATCTAGGTTAAATGTGGACAGGTTTATATTGGTAAGTCTGTCATTGGAACCAACTGTAAATATTGCAGAAGAAGCTACACTCCTCCCTAAAACATCGGTAGTTTGGGTAAGATTAATCCCTAATTGTTCTATATCCCGTCGGTTTCCCCCGGATAGTATTAGTCTGGCTTTTTTATCCAGCAACCATTTGCCGGAAATTCCATATTTAAACTTTTCATCCTTAAATCCATAAGCTAGATATCCTTCAATACGCCAGGGATCATTTTGTCCGAAATAGGTTCTTGCCCCCCCTCTTAATCTAATTCCTTCGGCTTCATTATAACCAAAACCACTGTAAATACTTCCCAGGTCTATATTCCATCTGTCAATTTCTACATAACCCGATGCCAAAATACTTACAATGTCATAAGCAGTATTAAAACGGGGTACAGTCTTCAATGTATCTAAAAGATCATAAATCCCCTGCTCATCTTTATTAAGTGATTCTAATCGGTTATTTTCCCAAAATACGCTGTCCTTTTCAAATGTTATAGGGTTAAAAGGATCTGTCTTGTTTTTATAGAACTGTTTGGGCCTCTTAATATCGAATTTGTAATTGCCATAAACTGTAGTTCTTTTACCATAGACTCCCTTTGACTCTTCTTTTTTAAAGAGGCTAAAATCGCTAAGCATATAATCTCTTTTTAGTAAAAAGACCGAATCATTAACTACGTCAAATTCCTGCTCAATATAGATTTCCTTCACCCAATTTATATTGGCACTTTTTGTAACCTCTAGGTTAATTTTCTTTATGGCAAAAGTTGAATCGTTTACCCAAAAATCCCCCTTAAATGTGAGTTCATTTTTACGCCTGGGGTAATAAATAATATGGTAGCACCATTTGTTTTCTATATAAGCACTATCTGAAAGCACGTAGTTATAGGCATCAATACCGGCTTCAGAAACTGGACTGGGAAAACTCTTGTCAAAAAACTTTAAATACTTGTCATAAATATCATATTCCGAATAAAGATCCTTTACAAATCCTATTATGGCCTGATTATTACTAAATCCGGAATTTTTATTTCCCAAAACATCCTCTTTTGTCTGAGTGAGGATATTATCACCATAAACTTTACTGGAGGTTTCATTTAAAAAAATTGGTAAATAGGTTTTCCCAGTAATTCTTGAAGTATCTAGATCCTGAAATACAAATTCCATGCCTTTGAAGAGTTTACTTTTCATCATGGCGCTATCAATGGAATTAAGGTCAAATTCTATCTTTTCATATTTATCATATTGATATTGATTAAACATTCGTAGACCATTAATCTTCTTCTTGGCCCATATTTTCTTCAGGATGTCTATTGCCGGATTATTCTTCTTAGATTGTTTTCCTACATATACCACTACCTCGTCTAACTGTTCTCCCTGCAGCATTACAACTTCTAGATTATAATTTACCCGTTTACGCAGATCTAATTCTTCGGTTTTATAGCCAATGAAAGACACGATAAGTGATCTGTATTCTTTCGTAGATTCCAAATAGAATAAACCATCTTCGTTAGTTATGGCACCCTCGGTGGAACCTTTAAATACCACATTCGCAAAGGCTACCGGCTGGCCATCCTCATCTACCACAATACCGCCAGCTTTTGTTTGAGACCAGATAAATATGGGACATAATAAAAGAAGGAATAACAGGAATCTTTTCATTAGTATGGCTCACTGCAATTCTCGATACAAACCAGTCGAAAACGCAAAATTAGGGGTAATAGATTAGGGTAGATTTACTTCGAATAGAATTCCTTTTATAAAAAAGCTCCGTCCACGCTTTGTCGACGAAGCCAAGATATCTTTACAAAATCATATTATTTATTTATATAACACCTTTTTAACAGCCTTTATCACATCCTTATAGTTAGGCAGCCATTCTTCCAACAATACAGGTGAGTACGGCGCAGGCGTATCTGCCGTGTTTATTTTTACAACAGGAGCATCTAAGTAGTCAAAAGCCTCTGATTGCACCAAATAAGTTATCTCTGTTGCAACGTTTCCAAAAGGCCACGCTTCTTCAAGAATGACTAATCTATTAGTTTTCTTTACAGATTTCAATATTGCTTCATGATCCATTGGTTTTACGGTGCGCAGGTCTATTATTTCACAACTTATACCTTCTTTCTCCAATTCGTCAGCCGCTTTATAAGCTTCCTTAATGATTTTTCCAAAAGAAACAATGGTAACATCCTTACCGTCTCTTTTTATTTCAGCTACTCCCAAAGGAATAGTAAATTCCCCCTCTGGCACCTCACCTTTATCACCATACATTTGTTCAGACTCCATGAAGATGACAGGGTCATCATCGCGAATTGCTGATTTTAAAAGCCCTTTAGCATCATTGGGATTAGATGGTATAACCACTTTTAAACCCGGACAATTGGCAAACCAGCTTTCAAATGCCTGTGAATGGGTTGCCCCCAATTGACCAGCAGAACCTGTAGGTCCACGAAAGACAATTGGGCAATTAAACTGACCCCCAGACATCTGCCTGATTTTTGCAGCATTATTTACTATCTGATCTATACCCACCAGAGCAAAATTAAAGGTCATAAATTCAATGATTGGCCTATTACCGTTCATTGCAGATCCTACACCTATTCCTGCAAAACCCAATTCAGAAATTGGAGTATCTAGAACACGATCCGGACCAAATTCGTCTAACATTCCTTTTGAAGCCTTATAGGCACCATTATATTCTGCGACCTCTTCACCCATTAAATAAATGGATTCATCTCTTCGCATTTCTTCTGTCATTGCTTCAGCAATTGCTTGCCTAAATTGTATGGTCTTCATCTTATTGTGGTCCCCCTTTTAAATAATTCATTTTCAAATGCCAACAAAAATATGAAAATATCTACCAATTAACCCTGCCAACGAATTAAAAAAAGATACAAAATTTACTATGCATGCATAGTAAATTTGAAAATTAATAGCTATCTTAGCAGCCACTTTTTGAATGCATAAAACGCAAAATGAGTATGAAGATATTAGTTTGTATCAGTAATGTACCGGATACTACTTCCAAAATCAATTTTACAGAAGGAGATACTAAATTTGATACCAATGGTGTACAATTTGTAATTAATCCAAATGATGAATTTGGTTTAACACGTGCCATGTGGTTTAAAGAAAAACAGGGAGCAACTATTCATGTGGCAACTGTGGGGGGTCCTGCTGTTGAACCAACTATTAGAAAAGCTCTGGCTATTGGCGCAGATGAGGCTGTTCGTATAAATGCAGAACCAAAGGACGGCCTATTTGTAGCACAGCAACTCGCCGAAGTTATTAAAACTGGGGCTTATGATCTTATCATAGCGGGCAGAGAATCAATAGACTACAATGGGGGCATGGTTCCTGGTATGATGTCAGCCATCTTAAATTATAGTTTTATAAATACTTGCATAGGGCTGGAAATTGAAGGAAATACTGCCACAGCCATTCGGGAAATAGATGGTGGTAAGGAAAAAATTTCTACTACGCTTCCTCTAATTATTGGAGGGCAAAAAGGTCTGGTCGAGGAAAGTGAACTTCGAATTCCAAATATGAGGGGTATTATGATGGCTCGTCAAAAAAAACTAAATGTTCTGGAACCCGTTGAAGCTAACCATGGAACAGCAGACATTAAATTCGAAAAACCAGCAGCCAAAGGTGCAGTGAAACTCGTGGAGGCAGATAATATTTCCCAATTAATTGATCTGTTGCACAATGAAGCAAAGGTCATCTAATTATTAAATCAGGTTTCAAAATTCACTTAAATTTTGAAATTAATCTTTATAAGAAAATTATGTCAGTACTTGTTTATACGGAATCCGATAACGGTAAGTTCAAAAAAAATGCATTCGAGGCTGCCTCTTATGCGTTCAAGTTAGCGGAACAATTAAGCACTTCGGTTACCGCAATAACCATGAATGCGTCAGATTCTGAGGAAATTGGAACTTATGGTGTTTCAAAAATATTGAAAGTTAACAGTGATAAACTTTCCATTTTCAACGCAAAGGCTTTTGCAACAACTATTGCTCAGGCAGTGGAAAATGAAGGAGCTAGTACTATAGTTGTTAGTTCCAGTACAGATACTAAATATATGGCTTCCATACTCGCCGGGATACTAAAAGCTGGATATTGCACTAATGTAGTTGCTCCGCCACTTAGTACTAATCCTATGGTGGTCAAAAGGACGGCTTTTAGCAACAAAGGTTTTGCCCATACACAGTTTAAAACCGATGTAAATATTATTGGGGTATCTAGTAATGCATATGGAATATTTGAAAATAAAGTAAGCCCAAATGTGGAAAAATTTGAACCTAGTTTAAATGATTCTGATTTCTCTGTTAAATCTGTGAATATTGACAAAGTAGTCGGTAAGACAACTATAGCGGATGCAGATATAGTCGTGTCCGGAGGAAGAGGATTGAAAGGTCCCGAAAATTGGGGTATGATCGAAGAATTAGCCGAAGTTCTAGGAGCTGCTACAGCATGCTCCAAACCAGTTTCAGATATGGGCTGGCGGCCTCATAGTGAGCATGTTGGACAAACAGGGAAACCTGTTGCCAGTAATCTTTATTTAGCCATTGGTATCTCGGGAGCTATACAGCATCTTGCCGGTATCAATGCATCGAAAGTAAAAGTTGTAATCAATACGGATCCCGAAGCGCCATTTTTTAAGGCTGCAGATTATGGTATAGTAGGTGATGCCTTCGAAGTAGTACCCAAACTCATTGAAAAATTAAAGGAATTTAAGGCCAAAAACGCTTAATTTTTGTTAATTTGTGCCCCTAAAGGGCTGTTTAAATATCTGGACAACCCTTATTTAAACAGCCCTAAGTGGTTTACTTATAGATATGAGCTTAGTAAGGTTAAAAATAAAAGGTATTTCTTATAGCCAGACTCAAAATGGGGCTTATGCCCTTATTTTAAATGAAGTAGATGGCGATAGAAAATTACCCATTGTCATTGGGGCCTTCGAAGCACAATCTATTGCCATTGCCTTGGAAAAAGAGATAAAACCTCCAAGACCCCTTACCCATGATCTTTTCAAAAATTTTTCGGATAGGTTTGATATAGTAGTAAAACAGGTCATCATACATAAATTAGTTGATGGAGTCTTTTATTCAAGTATTATCTGTGAGCGTGATAAAATTGAAGAAATAATAGATGCGAGGACAAGCGATGCCATTGCTCTTGCACTTCGTTTTAACGCGCCTATTTTTACTTATAAAACCATTTTAGACAAAGCGGGTATTTTCCTTAAGTTTTCATCGAAGGATAAGGAGAAAGAAGAGGGTGATGACAGTATTGTAGTTGATGAAATTTTACAGGAAGGTGAAACCGTAGAAATAGATCCGGGTACAACTACTCCATATAAGGAATTAAGCCTCGAGGAACTTAATAAGGAATTAGCCAAGGCCGTGGCCAATGAAGATTACGAAAAAGCTGCGAAAGTGAGGGATGAAATATCCAAACGCAATTGATAATATAGCATCTTTTCTATGAACCTCAGGTTTTGGATTCTTTTATTTTTGTTAATTTTTTCATTTCCTGTAGTAGCCCAGACAGCTAATATTTCGGACTCTCTGTCAATTACGATGGATACCACTACCTTAAATGACATTTCCTCCCAGACAATAGACATAATTACTCCTAATCAGGGATTCTCATTTAACTCGCTATGGAGAGGTGCTTTAGGGATGTTTATACTCATTTTAATATCCTATATCTTTAGTGCGAACAGGAAGAGAATTAATTGGAAAACGGTCGGGATAGGCATTGGGGGGCAACTCCTTCTGGCCATAAGTATTTTGAAAGTACCTTTTATTCAAAGCATTTTTAGAGCCGCAGGGCAATTTTTTGTAAATATTCTTGATTATACCCTTGCCGGCAGTGAATTTCTGCTGGGTAACTTGTTAAACGTGGACAATCCAAACATTGGATATGTCTTTGCTTTCCAGATTTTACCTACCATTATTTTCTTTTCTGCGCTTACGTCAGTGTTATTTTATTTAGGAATTATACAAAAGGTTGTCAAAGCCTTAGCCTGGTTACTTACTAAAACGTTGGGTATCTCCGGTGCTGAAAGCCTATCAGTTGCTGGTAATATATTTTTAGGACAAACAGAATCACCTTTACTTATTAAGGCATATTTAGAGAAAATGAACCGGTCCGAAATTCTATTGGTCATGATTGGAGGAATGGCTACTGTTGCCGGCGGGGTATTGGCCGCCTATATTGGCTTTTTGGGAGGGACAGATGAAATACTTCGATTAGAATTCGCACGCCATTTATTAGCCGCTTCTGTAATGGCAGCTCCGGGAGCCATTGTCGTATCTAAAATTTTATATCCGCAAACCGAAGCTATAAACAAAGAGATTCAAATATCCAATGAAAAAATAGGTTCCAATTTCTTGGATGCAATTGCTAATGGAACTACAGAAGGGTTAAATCTAGCAGTAAATGTTGGCGCAATGTTATTGGTTTTTATTGCCTTTATTGCCATGATTAATGGAATTTTGGGCTGGATTGGTGACTTTACTGCGCTTAATGAATGGATTTCTTCCAACACAGTATACGATTCCTTTTCACTTGAAGCTATTTTAGGGGCCGTCTTTGCTCCATTAATGTGGCTTATTGGTGTGAATACACAGGATATTATGCTTATGGGCCAATTATTGGGTATAAAACTGGCCGCCAGCGAATTTGTTGGATATATACAATTGGCAGAATTAAAAAATGTCCTTAACCCTACACATTTTTCCTTTAATAAATCTATAATCATGGGTACATATATGCTATGCGGTTTTGCGAATTTTGCCTCAATAGGAATTCAAATTGGTGGTATAGGTTCTTTAGCGCCAGGTCAGAGAAAAACACTCTCCGAATTTGGTATGCGTGCCGTTTTAGGAGGAACACTTGCCTCCTTGTTTTCAGCCACTATTGCTGGGATGATTTTGGGGTAAACCCTTTTAAAAAGAAAATAACAAACCGGAGTTGGTTAATAAGTTTTTAAAACTCAAAAACTAATCCAATCTATCTTTCATTAAATTCGTCTTTGAAAGATTATTTTTTATGAAGCAATACCACGATCTACTAAAGCATGTACTTAAAACAGGTGCACAAAAATCTGATAGGACAGGAACCGGTACTTATAGTGTCTTTGGCCACCAAATGCGATTTGACCTCAGTGAAGGATTTCCTATGGTTACTACCAAAAAACTGCATTTGAAATCCATTATTTATGAATTACTATGGTTTTTAAAAGGGGATACCAACATTAGCTACCTGCAGGAAAATGGCGTACGGATCTGGAACGAGTGGGCAGATGAAAATGGAGAATTAGGACCTGTATACGGTCATCAATGGCGTGATTGGAATGGGGAGAATATAGACCAGATAACAGAGGTCATTAAAACCTTAAAAGAAAATCCGGATAGCCGCAGGATGTTGGTAACCGCTTGGAACCCAAGTGTATTACCAGATACTTCAAAATCTTTTTCGGAAAATGTTGCTAACGGAAAAGCGGCACTACCCCCTTGTCATGCTTTTTTTCAGTTTTATGTTTCGGATGGAAAATTATCCTGTCAGTTATATCAAAGGAGTGCCGACATTTTTTTAGGGGTTCCTTTTAATATTGCTTCTTATGCCCTCTTTACACTTATGATGGCTCAGGTATGTGGTTATGCCCCAGGTGAATTTATCCATACTTTTGGCGATGCACATATATACAACAATCACTTAGAGCAAATAGAGCTGCAACTCAGCAGAGAGCCCAGACCATTACCGAAAATGGTCGTCAATCCTGAAGTCAAAAATATCTTTGATTTTAAATTTGAAGATTTTAAGCTGTTGTATTACGATCCGTATCCTCATATAAAAGGGGCTGTGGCAGTGTAATTATTAAATAATTTTATCTCCGAGCATAAATTCATATATTTAAAAGAAAAATTGCGTTATGCTCGTTACCGAGACACTCCTGGACACATTCCTAATCACCAGAAAAGAAAGTGAAACCATATGTGTGCCTCTGGAAATTGAGGACTATGTGGTTCAGCCCATAGAAGATGTTTCCCCACCTAAATGGCATCTTGGACATACGACCTGGTTCTTTGAAGAGTTTCTATTAAAACCTTATTTAAAGGATTATAAGGTTTTTGATGAAGACTTTTCTTTTGTATTCAACAGCTATTATGAAACTGTGGGGAAAAGAGTCATCCGTGCGGACCGTGGCAATCTTTCAAGACCATCCGTCCAGAAGGTATATGCTTACAGAAATTATGTAACTAATGCCATTAAAACACTTTTGGATAAAGAACCAGAAGAGAAACTACTTCAACTTTTAGAAATCGGCGTACACCATGAAAAGCAGCATCAGGAACTGTTATTAACGGATATCAAATACATTCTCGGTAATAATCCACTTTTACCGGTCTATGTCGATTCAGTTAATGAGCATAAGGAAGAAAGTCACCAACAGGATTGGGTTACAATTGATGCCGGTATATATGAAATTGGCCACGATCTGGATACATTCTGCTTTGACAATGAATTGGGCAGACATAAGGTGTATTTACATACCTATGAAATTTCAAATAAACTTATTACCAATAATGAGTATTTGGAATTTATCAATGCCGGCGGATATAATTCATTTGAACTATGGCATGCAGAAGGTTGGGATTGGGTTTGCAAAAATCGGATTTCTTCACCCCTCTACTGGCATAATATTGACAAAGAATGGTATAACTATACCCTTGAAGGACTACAAAAAATTAATCCGAATACTCCAGTTTCTCATATTTCCTATTTTGAGGCCTTTGCCTTTGCTCAATGGAAAGGCTATCGCTTACCAACGGAATTTGAATGGGAAGTTGCGCATCAATATTTCCCATGGGGTGATCGATGGGAGTGGACAGAAAGTGCTTACCTGCCTTACCCCGACTATCAGAAAGAAGAGGGGGCCTTAGGTGAGTATAATGGTAAATTTATGGTAAGTCAGAAAGTCCTTCGGGGTGGATCTTTCGCCACACCATCCAACCATACACGCCCAACATACCGCAATTTTTTTCACCCTCATCTAAGATGGCAGTATACAGGGTTAAGGTTAGCCAAATAATTCCGACAAAAGCAGCATGCAAGAAAAAACAACATTGATTTCTACGTCTCAATTCCATAAAGACGTCTATAAAGGGCTTACTGATTTCCCTAAACATTTATCTTCAAAATATTTCTATGATGCAAAAGGAGATAAATTGTTTCAGCAAATTATGGAAATGCCAGAATATTATCTGACAAATTGTGAGTATAAAATTCTTGATAAGTTTAAAGATGAAATATGCCGTGCATTTTTTAAGGATTCAAAGGAATTCGACCTTATTGAACTTGGCGCAGGAGATGGAAAGAAAACTAAAATTCTGTTAGGACATCTGGCAGCAGAGGGGGTTCCCTTTCAGTATGTACCTATAGATATTAGCGAGAATGCTCTGTTTCAACTTGAGGAGTCAATAAGCAAGGAACTTCCATCGGTAAATGTAAAGTCTTTACAGGGAACCTATTTTGAAACCCTTGAACAGCTCTGCAACATGAGACACAAGAGAAAGGTTATTATGTTTTTGGGATCAAATATTGGTAATTTACTTCATCCGCAGGCTGTGGAATTTTTGATGAGTATAAAAAAATTAATGTATGACGATGATCTTTTCTTTATTGGCTTCGATCAAAAAAAAGATCCGCAGACCATCTTAAATGCCTATAATGATACTGCAGGGGTTACCGAAAGATTTAATAAAAATTTGCTAGCAAGAATAAACGGTGAATTAGATGCCAATTTTGATCTCGATAAGTTTTTACATTGGGAAGTCTATGATCCGGAAACAGGTACTGCTAAAAGTTATTTGGTGTCCAAGGAAAATCAGACAATTTATATTAACGGGCTTGATCTTACTGTAACTTTTAATGCATGGGAAACTATACATACAGAAATTTCGCAAAAATATGACGACAATGTAGTCTCATGGTTAGCTGATAAAGCTGGAATGCAGATAAGCAGAATTTTTAGTGATGAGAATAAATTTTATAAAAACTATATTTTAAAAAAATAGTTATGAAAGCCATTTGGAATAATACAATTATTGCTGAAAGTAACGATACAATTGTAGTTGAGAATAATCATTACTTTCCACCTGAAAGCATTAAAAAAGAATATTTTAAACCGAGCACAACACATAGCACATGCCCCTGGAAAGGTGCAGCATCATATTATACCCTGAAGGTTAACGGAGCGGAAAACAAAGATGCGGCTTGGTATTATCCTGAGATCAGCGAATTGGCAAAACAAATAAAGGGGTCCGTGGCTTTCTGGAAGGGCGTAGAAATTGTTGAATAAAAAAACCGGGATGTTTTATGAACATCCCGGTCTCTTTAATACTAATTGTTAATTACAACTCTAAAACAGCATTTTCTGAACCAGCGAATTCATTCCACTGGTAGCGGTCTGCTTCTGTTTCATTCACATAATTGCCATCTACAAGATATCTAAACTCGTAGGTATTCTCTTTTGGTAAATCAAACGTTCCTTTAAAAGTTCCGTTTTTAAGTTTTTTCAACATACTTCCTTTAGGATTCCAATTATTGAAATCTCCTACTACAGCAACTTTTTTTGCATCCTCAGCAGGCACTGTAAAAGTAACCTTGCAAATTGGCTTTGTTTTTAAATATTGTTTTGCGATTGACATAATATTTTAATTTTGTGATTACGCTGCAAAAATAATACATTAAATTCCTCATTTCCAATGATTAAAATCAGTTTTATTAATTTCTTAAAATATTGATGCCTTTTAGTTCACTTTAGTAAAAATGGAGTAGTTCTTTTTTAAAGTAGGTAATTCCTACAACAATTTTCTAATGATCTCTAAAATAGAATCGATGTCTTCAACCGTATTATAATAGTGAAAACTAAGTCGGATACCTTCTCCACGTCTGGAACAAAGGACATTTTCATCAATTAAATGGTTAAATAACAGATCATTGCCTTTAATATTAAATATTGTACTATGCTGATTTCTAAGAACAATATCTTTGTTTAATAACCCTAATTCGTTAAAACCCAGTATAGCCTTATTACTTAAATTCTCGATATGAGCCGTAATTTCTTTCATGCCAATAGCATTCAGAATCTCTAATGCACGTTTCAGGCTACCAAAATTTAGACTATCCAGATGTCCCGGCTCAAAGTGCTTATTAAATGGTATAGTATTCTTCGCAGCGATAACAGCATTAGCCGAATTGAATCCTATGGCCTTTATTCTAAATCTTCTTTTGACTAAATCTTTAAATAGCATAAATCCATTGCCAGTTCCTGCCAAAAGCCATTTATAGCCACTCGCCCCCAGCACATCAATCCCTGAGTTTTCAAAATCCATTTCAAAAGCTCCACAAAATTGAGTGCCGTCTGCAATGATCAGAAGCTGTGGGTATTCTTCTTTCAATGATCTTAGGAAATCCAGGTCTACCCGTATTCCGTTTATCCATTGAACCAAACTAAGAGCCAGCACCGTTATGGAATTAGTCTTAACTTTTTCTAAAATATTCTGTTCTACCCTTTCGTCAATTTTAGCGTAAGAAATTTGAAAACCTCTATTTTCAAAAGGCCAGTTAACCGAAGGGTAGTCATTTTCAAGTAGCAGGATATGTTCTTTACTATCTAATCCTTCAAGCAACATGTTCAACCCTAAAGAAAAATTTGGTACCAGAGCAACCAGATCCTTGTTGCATTTAAAAAACTCCCCAACCATTACCCTTGCTCCACTTATAAGTCCCAAACTATCAATTTTCATAGAACTACCACCAATAAGATAATCCAAATCGTGATTTTGGCGCCACTCTAAAAGCTCATCACCCAAAAGACCAAATGCGGCTGTATTTGCATAAATCGTATGATTAAGAACAGGATATGACTTTCTATATTTTAGCATCATTGATAGATATTGAAATTTTTGATTTGCTGTATCTTTGTATCTAAAGATAATTATTAGAATGTCTTCCGAAAATAAAAGTAAACCAGGCATAGACAAAGAGCAGCATGAACAGCTAGAGTATGCACATAAGCGAATTAGACAGAAAAAGAATCTTTACGTCCATTTTGTGCTATTTCTGATCGGGAGTATATTTCTTATTTTGATCAATAAAATTCTGAAATACGGTGAGGAATATAACTGGTTCGTATGGGCAATTACATTTTGGGCATTCTTGTTTGTAGTCCATATGATAAATGTCTTTGTTACTCAAAAATTTATGGGAATTGATTGGGAACGTATTCAACGTGAAAAATTAGTTGAAAAACAAAGACAGAGGATAAGGGAACTTCAAAACGAAATTGAAACTGATTTTCCCATGACTAATTATAAAAAAAAAGATTAGTGGGTAAAATTATTATGATAGCCGCCATTGGAAAAAATAAAGCCCTGGGTAAGAATAATGATCTCCTGTGGCACCTGCCAGATGATTTTAAACGTTTTAAGCAATTAACAACTGGTCACAAAATTATTATGGGCAGAAAAACATTTGAAAGTTTTCCAAAACCTCTTCCAAATCGTACGCACATAATTATTACACGAGACCCTGATTACAATCCGGATTTGCCTTCCTGTATTGTGGTTCATTCCATAGAAGAAGCATTGAAACTGGTACAGGATGATGAGATTTCCTATATTATTGGCGGAGGAGAAATCTATGATTTAGGGATGCCTCATGCCGACGTTTTAGAAATTACCAGAATCCACGAATCTTTTGAGGCAGATACCTATTTTCCAGAAATAGATGAAAAAATATGGAAACGAACCAAGGAGGAATTTCACTCAAGTGATGAAAGACATAAATACGACTTTACCTATCTCACTTATGAAAGATATAACCATTAGAACTAACCAAAATCTGTGGTTTTAACCTTTAATGGTCAATAGAACTAGCCAACGATTAACCTTGTTTTGTTAGTAGTTCGTTCAAAAACTTAGATATGAGATTTGTTTTAAATTATCAACATCTTCAAGAAAAGAAGTTAAGATCTCAATATCCTTATTGGTGTAGAACTGTATTCTGCCAGGAGTTTTTTTGAGATTTTGGAGATGGGCTTTTTTAAGAACTGCTAAGGTTTGTTTAGCGACAGCCGAGCCGCAATCAATTATATTCACGTGAGGCGGCAGTATTTCTCTTAAGACCGGAACTAAATAAGGGTAGTGCGTACAACCCAAAACAATATTATCCATATTTGCTTCGAGCATAGGTTTGACATACTTGATCAATAATTGTTTGGTCTCAATAGTATTTATTTTTCCAGCTTCTATTAATGGTACAAGTCCAACACCTTCCCGTTCAACAATGTTTATTTCCCCAGCATGATCCTTTGAGGTTTTTAAAAAGAGACTACTGCTTAAAGTTCCTTTTGTTGCCAATACTCCTACTGTTCCTGTTCCCGAATTTAGTGCCGCAGGTTTAATAGCCGGCTCAATTCCTATAAAAGGAACATCATACTTTTCCCGTAAATGTGATATAGCATTGGTTGTGGCTGTATTGCAGGCAACAACAATGAGCTTACAGCCTCTTGCTAGTAAAAGTTCAGTACTCTTAATACTTAGTGCAATTATTTCTTCTCTGGTTTTTTGACCATAAGGTGCATTCATACTATCTGCCAAATAAATAGTATTCTCATGAGGAAGTAGCGCATGAATTTCTTTCCATATGGAAGTGCCTCCTACCCCTGAATCAAAAATGCCTATGGGTTTTGCATTCATGTAAAATGCTGTTTACTATAAATAATTTGCTTTAACAAAGTTATACATTCCTTAAACAAGCCTTCAGTACCTAATAAGATATTATAAAAACGGCTTCTCACGGTTACTCTATTAGTAATATATTGCCTGCTAATTGGTTGATGATCAAAAAAGAAATAAAGTCTATTTCTCTTTAAAAATTAAACAAAAAAAACTGTCCTCAAGAGGACAGTTTTAATATAAGTGGAACAAAGAAAAAATTAAAATCCTAGTTCCTGTTTTACTTCGGCCAAAAGATCCTTTCCTTTTGCAACAATTAAACCACCGCCCTGAGTAGCATCTATAACATAATCATAATCTTGAGCAGCAGCTACTTTTTCTATGGCAGCCTTTGCTTTTATAGAAATGGGCTCAAACAATTCTGCTTGTTTTTTAGCTAATTCTTGTTGTGCAGCTTGTTGCGCATCCCCAATATTCTTTTCAAAACCCTGAAGTTCCTGAGCTCTTTTTTGATTCTCTTCTTCAGATTTTGAAGTAGCTTCATTGGAGTACTGAGTATATTTATTCTTTAGTTCTGTCATAGAACTTTCAATATCTGCCCTGTATGTTTCCTGTAGTTTTTTTAGCTCTGCTTGCGCGGCCTTCATTTCTGGCATCTCGCCCAATAATTCCGTTACATTTATATGCGCGATTTTGCTTTGTGCATTTACAAAACTAGTAGCGGCTACTAATAAAACTATGGCTATTGCTACTTTTTTAAACTGTTTCATGATTTTTGAATTTTCTATTTGAGTGTTAATTTAAATTAAATATTGAGTTTTAGTTTTTTGTTTCTTCGTTCTTTTCAATTATTTGTTTTCTTTCTTCTTCTTTTTCTTTCTTCTTTGCTTCCCGCTCTTCTAATAATTTCTTTCTTCTTTCTTCATAAGCTTTTTTACGCTCTTCTCTTATTCTTAGTTGTTCTACCCTTCGCTCATCAGCGGTTTTGATTCTTGTTTCTTCCGCCTGCTTTGCCATTGCCTGTCTTTCTAGGAGAGCATCACTAATTTCCTCTTCTTCCGGGTCACCTTCAAAGTTTTCTAACTGGCTTTTGGCCTTCGCCTTTGCCTTTGGTGCACTTACCTTTCTGGTCCTCGCTATTCCCCTTAGAACCAATTCACTAATATCATGTCTTTTTTGGGAGTACAACATTACAACATCCGCAGATTTATCAAAAATAAAATCGTACTTTTTATTTGATCCAATTTTTTGTACTTCATTAAAAACCTGATCTTGTATAGGCTGAATTAATCTTTTCCTTTGCAGAACCAAATCCCCATTAGGTCCAAATCGATTTTGCTGGTATTCAATCATTTCCTTTTCAAGAATCTGAATTTCCTCCTCGCGTTCCAGAATAAGTTCATTTGTCAATAACACTTTTTCTGCCATCAAATCCTTCTTCATTTGATCCACTTCGCTTTGCTTCTGCTCAATTTCTATTTTCCATCGTTGGACTTTATTTTCCAACTGCTCGCTGGCATCCCGGTATTCTTCAACATTTTCAAGAATATACTCCATGTCTACATAACCTATTCTTACACCCCGTTGCGAAAATGTGTTTGACCCAAGCAATAAACCTACAATCACTAAAAGAACTTTTGTCTTCATCATTTAATTCGTTTTATTACAAAGAAAATATCGTGCCAAAATTACTAATTATTTTAAAATGAGTGGATTAACCTAAAGTATTATTGGAAAAAATTCCTAGATTAGAACTGTTGTCCTATTATAAAGTGCGTTTGCCATCCACTTGGACCGGCGCCCGCAGACCCAGGACGGTCATCTTCATCAAAACCATAACCAAAGTCAATTCCCAATAGACCAAAGGCCGGCATAAATATCCGGACCCCCACTCCGGCCGATCGTTTTAAAAGAAACGGATTATATTCCTGAAAATTGTTGAAATTATTTCCGGCTTCTAAAAAAGATAATGCATAAATAGATGCAGAAGGCTTTAATGTTAATGGATATCGAAGTTCCAGTGAATACTTATTAAATACGATTCCACCTTCCTGTTGCCCCGTAACAGGATCTATGGGCGTAATGGAATTATTCTCGTATCCTCTTAATTGAATGGTCTCCCTGCCATCTAAAGTAAAATTACCCCCAAGGCCATCTCCACCCATAAAGAAACGTTCAAAAGGTACTTTTCCCACATCACTGTTATAAGCTGCCAGGAAACCAAACTCAATATTTGTACGCAATACTAACTTGCCTACTATTCGCGTATACCAATCTGCTTTAAATTTAATTTTAAAATACTCTAACCATTTAAACCTCTCCTGCTGAATTTCCTCAATTTCAAGGGTTTCTTCCTGGGTCAAAGGACGTTGCTGACTAATTAAACCTAGCTCAATACCTCTTTCCTTTAAAGCTTCATAGTCTGTATCGTTAAAGAGAGAATAAGGAGGGGTTAACTTGGCAGTAACTTCAAAAATAGACCCGGATAACGGAAAAATTCTTCCGGGGCCAGCTGAACTCCTGGATATTCCCAAAGTGTAGGCAAGGGAATTAGATGTACCATTTCCAAATTGAAAAAGACCGGAATTGTAGTTTTGAAAATCATATAATTGATATCCCAATGCATGAGATATTGTAAAAAAGTCATCGGGCCACTGCAATCTTTTGGCAAGTCCAACAGAAACGCCGGTTATGGAAAATTGCTGATCTTTATTTACCTCAACCCTTCCTGAACTGGAAAAAGATGCCAAGAATTGCTGAGTCCTGGAAAACGACATGTTAAACCTCACTGGTTTTTTACCTCCAAGCCAGGGTTCCGAAAAGTTAAGACTATAAACCCTGAATGTTCTACTGGCTTGCAAACGCAAAGCAAATGTTTGCCCATCACCCATAGGAACTGGTTTATAGGCTTTCCCATTAAAAATATTTCTTATTGAAAAGTTGTTAAAAGACAGGCCAAGGGTTCCAATAAATCCACCACCACCATAACCCCCTTGTAACTCTATTTGACTAGATCCGGATTCCACCAGGCTATACTTCAAATCAACCGTTCCGGCATTGGGATCCGGATTTAAAATATCGGGTTTTATTTGCTCGGCATCAAAAAAGCCGAGTTGTCCCAATTCCCTTACACTACGAACAATGTTATCTTTACTGTATTTCTGTCCGGGACGAGTTCTTAATTCTCTAAATATAACATGATCATTGGTTTTGTCATTCCCTGCAACATAGACGTGATTTAAAAAAGTCTCCTTCCCTTCAATAATCCTGATCTCAAAATTAATAGTATCGTTCTGAGCAGATACTTCAACCGGATTTATTTGTGAGAACAAATATCCATTATTTTGATAGAGGTTTGTGATATCTTCAGCATCAGGTTTAGATTCATCCGCAATGCGTTCTCTCAGAAGTACACCATTATATGTATTTCCTTTTTTAATTCCCAAAACCTTATTTAGCTGACCATCAGTATAAACTGAATTTCCAACAAATTCTATGTTCCCAAAGTAGTATTTGTTACCCTCCTCAACTTTAATATCTATATTTATTTTCTTTGCACTAACTACTGTAATAGAATCTGTAATCACTCTGGCATCCCTGTAACCTTTCTCCGCGTATTTATCGACCATTGCTGCAAGATCCTCCCTATAGTCAGCTTCAATATATTTCGATTTTTTCCAAACCCTGCCGAATTGCGCTTTTTTTGTGTTCTTCAGAGCTTTTCTAAGCTGTTTATCAGAGAGCATTTTGTTTCCATCAATATTAATATTTTTAATCTTAACCTTATCCCCTGTCTTAATATTAACCACCATGCTTTCCGCATTGGTGTCTGATGTATCTACAGCAGTAGCAATTGTAACCTTGGCATTTAGATAACCATCTTTTTTGTATTTGTTCTCAATATAGTTTCTGGTATTGGAAATAAAACTCTCTGTTACCTTTTTTCCTTTTTTAAGGTCGGTTTCTTTAATTATTTCATCAATTTTTTTCTTCTTAAGCCCATAAACTGTAACCTTAGATAAGGTTGGCCTTTCCACTATATCAAGTTCCAGGAAAACCTTATCTCCTTCAATATTTGAGATATAAAAATTAATATCACTAAATAATTCAAGATCCCATAGCTTTTTAATTACTGCACTAATTTGATCACCCGGAACCGTAATTGGCTGGCCTTCTCTAAGTCCGGTAAATGTTTTGACAGTCTGTTCATTATAACTTTGCAGACCTTTAACTTCAATTCCACCGAGTATATATTTTTTGCCATTTCCATAGGTAGTTACCTGAGCAGAACTGAAAGTAGTAAAAAGGAGTAGTAAAAATAAAATCAGAAGTTCAAGTGATATGAACTTAGTCATATCGCTAGTTGAGTTGTTCGCTAGTTTTTCCAAATCTTCGTTCTCTGTGCTGGTAATTCTTTATAGCCTCTAACAAATGATGCTCTTTAAAATCGGGCCAAAATACATCAATAAAATATAATTCAGCATACGCTATCTGCCAAAGTAAAAAATTGCTAATCCTGTGTTCACCACTGGTGCGGATTAGCAAGTCTACGTCTGGTAAATTTCGCGTGTAAAGATGGTTATTAATAATGGTTTCATCAATATTTTCAATAGAAATTATATTATTTTTAACTTTGGCACTAATGCTTTGAATCGCATTTTTAATCTCTTCTCTTGAACCATAACTTAAAGCAAGAGTCAAGGTCATTGTTGAATTCTGACTTGTCTTGGCTATTACTTCTTTAAGTTCTTTGAGTGCCCTGGCAGGAAGAGAATCAATATTGCCTATGGCATTTAGTTTAATATCATTCTCGTTTAGAGTAGGAAGTTCCTTTTTTAAAGAGGATACCAATAATTTCATTAAGGTTTCAACTTCTATTTTAGGTCGTTTCCAGTTTTCTGTAGAAAATGCATAAAGGGTAAGGTACTTAATTCCGAGTTTTGAACAGTTTACAGCAACATCGCGTACTGCCTTAACACCATGCTCATGACCAAAAACACGTAGTCGTCCCTTTTGTTTCGCCCATCTGCCATTGCCATCCATTATAATAGCCAAATGCTTCGGAAGTTTTCCGTTTTTTAAATCATCATTAATGTTCATCATAAGTGTTACTCAAAACAATCGGAACAAGGTTTTCTACCAAAGGTATAAGTTAATGTAATTCCTGAGAAAACATACCAATCATCACTAAAAATATTTCCAAAGCTAAATTGCTCAAAATTAGATCCTTCCGGATTACTACCATCTAAATTGTCAGTAAAAGTAAATCGAGCTCCTATTTCTGCCCCAATAATCAAAAACTGCGACAACCTTGCTTTCATACCAACAGTCATTGGTATGGCAAAAGAACCATCCTTTTGATCTATATCCTGTACTTGCCCGGCATCAAAATATTTAAACCCATATCGAAAATACGTAATACCGGTATACAAATAGGGAGTAAATGCAGGTCCCAATTTATGCAAATTATAATCAACAAAATTAAATTCTAGCCCAGCAGAAGCCTCTATCACAGAATTATCAATCTTATAGGCCCTTTGTTGTCTGGAAGAAATACTCGATTTTGAATCATCCGCCGTAAACTTTCCATAAATCACACTAGCTCTCCAAGCATAACGTTTACTTTTATTCCATTTAAAAATTCCGCCTATCGCGGGACCTGAAGGTGCTATATAATTTGTTCTGCCAACATCTCCAATATTATTAGTGCCTCCTGCATAAACTCCAATTTCATAAGTTTGGGCATTTATCAAGCCAAATCCAAATAAAAGAATAACAATAATAAACGCTCTCATTAAATTCAAAAGTTTGCAAATATAATTAATATAGTATTTTACAACTATTTTCTTATACCCCTATTTACTTTTGATAAACAGTATTTGCCGTTTTTTATTGTTTTAAGGAAGTATCTAATTCCGCTTATCCTGACCCCATAGTAATTTGTTTCTAATGGTTTCCAAGAAACTCTCAGAAGTGTAAGCAATCATTTTTATTGTAAACGGGGACTTTTTAACGGTAATTTCCCTGCCATTTTCTATAGTCGCGATTCGTGAATCTAATGAAACAAGATGATTTACCTCGCGTCCCGAAACTTTTAATCTGATGATGGTGTCGTCTGAAATAATCAGGGGTCTTGCATTTAAATTATGGGGAGCAATGGGTGTAATTACCAGAGATTGTACCCCCGGCAATATAACGGGGCCTCCACAGCTCAAAGAATAGCCTGTAGATCCTGTTGGTGTTGCTACTATTAGCCCATCTGCCCAATATGAGGTTAAGTATTCATTATTAAGATGTGTTTCCACAGTTATCATTGAAGTGGTATCCTTTCTACTTACAGATACTTCATTCAATGCATAGTTCATATCCCTGAACTCTGGGATATCAAAATCTGCATTTACTTCTACCAAACTACGCTCGACTATGGAATACGCTCCGGAAACAAATTCAGTAACAACTCTTCTAACTTCTTCCTTTTTGAAAGTGGATAGAAACCCAAGTCTTCCTGTATTAACTCCAACTATAGGAATCCCCAAATCACGGATATAAGTAATAGCCCTTAAAATAGTGCCATCCCCGCCAAAGCTCACAAACATTTCAAAAGACGAATCCAAACCAACTTCACGATCGAAAGTGTCGTAGTGTCCAATTTGTCTTGAAGCGGACAATTGAGCGTAAAAATCCGATTCAATATATACTTCTGCGCCAACATTTTTACATTCATCCAGTAATATCACTACATAATCTAAGGCCTCATTCTTGTAGATCTGAGCATATATTGCAATTTTCATAATAGAAGGGTTTACGAAATTAGCCTATTATTAGGGAGGACAATGAGGGTAGAATCACCTTTTTCAGAACACTTGCCCACATAAAATTTAAACATTAAGGTATTTGTCAAGATAATCCGATCTTTCTTTTAAATTCTCAATAAACTGATCATCCTTGTTACCAAAGACTATATTGTAATTGTATCGTCGGAATGTATGGACTACTTCATTAAAATTACCAGTACTAATTTTTATTGTAACCTGAATTACATCGTTTCGAATATCTGTAATAAATGCCCCAAGTAACTTAGTGTTATTGCTTTCAATAATCTGAGATATTTCACTAAAAGAATAGTCTTTAATACCTTTTGCCAAAACCAGTATTCCTCCTGGTTCTGTAAAGAATGGCGTATCTATGAAAACGCCAACAATATCATTAAGGTCATAATAACCTATTACTTGATTTTCATCATCCAAAACCGGCAACAAATTGCATTCATTCCTGGCAAATTTTTCAAGGGCATCGAGCCATGAAGTGCTTTTCAATGCAAAAAAGGACTCAAGATTATGTTTAAAGTCTTCTATTTTTTTGCCACTCTCAAAGGTTTCAAGATCATTTTCCGATAGAACTCCCAAAAAGTTTTTATTCTCAACTATCGCCACATGTGAATAGGTAGTATGCTTAAAAAAATGAATAACCTCATTAAGTGGGCCATCCAGATTAAAAACTGGAATTGTAGTAATTATATGGGATTGAATCTGCATGTCCTTGAAATCTTACGCAAAATACTAATTTTAAATATCAAAAGGTATGCCTAATTTGTATTTTTGAGCCCTGGAAAATATAAAAATTGTAAAATGACAAAACTTAGTGTTAATGTTAACAAAATAGCTACTCTAAGAAATTCACGAGGTGGGAATGTTCCAAATCTCCTAAAAGTAGTTGCCGATATAGAAGATTTTGGTGCACAAGGAATCACTATTCATCCCCGACCAGATGAAAGACATATTAAATATGAGGATGCGCGTATGCTCAGGGAAGTAGTAACTACTGAATTGAATATTGAGGGGAATCCAATTGATAAGTTTATTGATTTGGTACTGAAAGTTCAACCCGCTCAGGTTACCCTGGTTCCCGATTCCGCTGATGCTCTTACCTCTAATGCCGGCTGGGACACTCTTACTCACAAAGACTTTTTAAAGGAAGTGATTGGAGTTTTTAAAGAAAAAAATATTCGAACTTCGATATTTGTAGATCCCATAATAAGTATGGTTACTGGTGCTGCCAAAACTGGTACCGACAGAATTGAGCTCTATACAGAAGAGTATGCGAAGAGTTATGAAGCGGGTAATAAGCTTGGGATTCAACCTTTCTTTGATGCGGCAAATGCGGCTCATGAATTAGGCCTGGGCATTAATGCCGGACATGATTTAAACCTGAATAATATAAAATATTTCAAGGAAAATATTCCTCATCTTCTTGAGGTCTCCATTGGGCATGCGCTAATTTGTGAATCACTTTATCTGGGTCTTGAAAATGTAATTAATATGTATTTACACCGATTGAAATAATGACTTTACTTCATTCAAATATTATAGGCAAAGGCAAACCCCTGATGATATTGCACGGCTTTTTAGGGATGTTGGATAATTGGAAAACGCTGGGTACCCAATATGCACAACATGGCTATGAAGTTCATCTTATAGATCAACGAAATCATGGTAAGAGCTTCTGGTCTGAGGAGTTTAATTATACAATCCTTGCTGAAGATTTAAATCACTATTTTAACTATTATAAGTTTTCAAGTGCTTGTATCCTGGGTCATTCTATGGGCGGCAAAACAGCTATGACCTTTGCTTGTATGTATCAAGGTTTAGTTGATAAATTAATAGTTGCCGACATTGCTCCAAAATTTTATCCCCCTCATCATCAGTATATTATTGATGCCTTAGAAACCCTGCGTCTGGAAGAAATTACCTCTCGAAGTCAGGCCGATTTTCTTCTTGCGGAGCATCTTCATGATTGGGGAATAAGGCAGTTTTTATTAAAAAACCTTCATTGGAAAGAAAAAGGAAAATTAGCCTTTCGTTTTAATCTTGACGTCCTGGCACAAAAAATGGAAGAAATTGGAGAATCCCTTGACCATATGGAATCCTTTACTGGCCCGACCTTATTTTTAAAAGGCAGCAGATCAGAATACATTACTATTGAAGACCTGTCTGAAATTAAGCGTCATTTTCCGAAAGCCGAGCTCGATACCATAGATGATGCCGGACATTGGTTACATGCCGAAAACCCGCAACAGTTTATTGAAAAATCTATGGTTTTTCTGAATTCGTAAAATACAAAGGCTTAACCGGCCCGACATTAACCTCTCAAATTAAACTGGTCTCTATATTACATAATAAAAAAATAACTACTTTTAAAGTTGTCAATTAATATTGACGCTCATTTTATTAATGCTAAAGACCTAAACAAATGAAACTTATTATCAGAATTTTATTGAGTGCCCTTGCCGTAGTAATACTGGCAAATATACTGCCTGGTGTTGGAGTAGATTCCTATACTACGGCGATCATAGTAGCCATTGTATTAGGCCTGTTAAATTTTATCGTTAAGCCTATATTGGTTATTCTTACCTTGCCATTAACCATCGTAACATTGGGTTTATTCTTACTTATTATTAACGCCCTGATTATATTGCTGGCAGACAGGTTTGTCTCGGGCTTTACCGTAGATTCTATTTGGTGGGCGTTATTGTTCAGTCTTTTATTAACCTTCCTTGAATCTATCTTTTTCTCATTTTTAAAAGAGGATAAAATTTCCTGATTCAAGATTTGATAATCAGCTATTTAAAAACTTGTCCCGGTTCATAAAATATCCTATTTTTGCATCCCATTTTAGTAAGCAAATCAGAGATATCAATGAATATTCAGAAAGAGCAGATAGACGAGTTAAATGCTATTGTAAAAGTAGCAATAACGAAAGATGACTATAGTGACAAGGTAGATAAAATTCTCAAAGATTATAAAAAACAGGCGAATATTCCAGGGTTCAGGAAAGGTCAGGTTCCTATGGGATTAATAAAGAAACAATATGGTAAAGCCGTATTGGTTGACGAAGTAAATAAACTTTTACAGGATAACCTAAACAAATATCTCACCGAAGAAAAACTAGATGTCCTTGGAAATCCACTTCCAAAACAACAGGATAATTTTAATTGGGAAGCAGAAGATTTTTCTTTTGAATTTGAATTAGGCCTGGCTCCCAATTTTGAAGTAACACTAAAGACAAAAAAACCGATTACTCATTATAAAATTGTAGCTGATAAGAAAATGATAGATGAACAGGTTGACCGTATAAGAAAACAATACGGAAAACTGATTAGTAAGTCTGAAGTTGGTAAGAACGATGAACTTACAGGTACTTTTAGAAATGAAGAAGAAGAAATAGATCATAAGTCGAACCTTGAAATGTCTAAAGTAAAAAGTAAAAAGGCTATAGACGGTCTTAGAGGGAAAAAAGCAGGTGATACTGTAATTTTGAAAACCAAAGGGCTTTTTAAAGAAGACTATTTATTATCAGGAGCTTTAGGAATTCAAAGGGAAAAGGCAGAAAAACTAAATATAGAAGTAAGTTTTACAATAGAGGAAATCAATGAAAGGGAGTCTGCGGATTTAGATCAAGAATTGTTTGATAAACTCTTTGGTAAAGATGACATTACTTCAGAAAAAGATCTAAGAGAAAGAATTAAAGAAGATTCGGAGAAACAATTTGAACAACAGGCAGATCAGAAACTTTTAAATGATATTACAGAACGGCTTATTGAAACCATAAAATTTGATCTTCCAGCCGGATTCCTTAAAAAATGGATTCAGACCACAGGGGAAAAATCACTTTCCGAGGAGGAAGCCAATGATGAATATGAAAAGTCTGAAAAAGGACTGCGCTATCAATTAATTGAAGGAAAAATCATTAAGGATAACAGCATTGAAATCCAATTTGATGAATTGAAAGAGTTTGCCAAAGGTTTTGTTAAATCTCAAATGGCGCAATATGGCCAGTTAAATCCACAGGAAGAGGAACTGGACAATATTGCATCCAGAGTTTTAGGAAATCAGGAAGAAGTAAAAAGACTATCTGAGCAGTTAATGAGTCAAAAACTACTTACCCTTTATAAGGAAAAGGCGAATTTGAAGAAAAAAGAAGTTACCTATGATAATTTCGTGAAAGAGGTTTACGGTTAAAATTAAAAAATAAATTAAGTATCTTTACGGTGCCGAAAGCAGTAATTTCGGCGCCTTTTTTTTTAAAAAAAACATCATTTTAAATATGGATTTCGGAAAAGAATTTCAGAATTATGCCATTAAGGACCAGGGTATAAACAGTATGTACTATGAGCGAATTATTAGTAGTATGTATCCGGTTAACATGACACCAAACATTATTGAGGAAAGGCAATTGAACGCAATTGCAATGGACGTTTTCTCGAGACTTATGATGGACCGTATCATTTTTTTAGGAACAGGAATTAATGACCAGGTGGCCAATATTGTGCAGGCGCAATTACTTTTTCTGGCCAGTGCAGATTCATCAAAAGACATTCAGATTTATATTAACTCTCCTGGAGGTAGTGTCTATGCGGGCCTGGGTATCTATGATACTATGCAATTCATTAAGCCGGATGTAGCTACAATTTGTACAGGAATGGCCGCTTCCATGGCTGCAGTTCTTTTATGCGCAGGAGAAAAAGGTAAACGCAGCGGTTTGACGCATTCACGGGTAATGATACACCAACCGATGTCCGGAGCCCAGGGACAGGCAAGTGATATAGAGATTGCTGCCAAAGAAGTACTAAAAATTAAGGATGAATTATACCATATTATATCTAAACACTCTGGTCAAAAATTTGATAAAGTATATGAAGATAGCGATCGGGATTATTGGATGAAAGCTCAAGAAGCAAAAGATTATGGTATGATTGACGAAATTTTGGAAAGGGATAAGGATTAATTTCGACGAAATAACCATATTTACAGTGTTATGGGCTTATTTTAATGAACCAAAATTGCTTTTGTTTCGTTATTGTTTAGAAATCTAGTTAAAATTATGGCTAAGGAAAACCTGGAATGTTCTTTTTGTGGAAGAAAAAAACCTGAGACCAATCTATTGATTGCAGGTTTGGATGCCCATATTTGTGATAGATGTATAGAACAGGCACACGGGATTGTAGCTGAAGAATCCAAGCAATCAAAGAATGATGACCTTTCTACAGAACTTATCTTAAAAAAACCTGTTGAGATAAAAGGCTTCCTTGATACATATGTCATTGGTCAGGAACGCACGAAGAAAGTATTATCCGTAGCGGTCTATAATCACTATAAAAGGCTATTACAGCCTCATTCAAAAGATGACGATATAGAGATTCAAAAAAGTAATATTGTGATGGTGGGCCAAACCGGGACTGGTAAAACATTAATGGCCAAAACCATTGCCAGGATGCTTAATGTACCACTAGCTATCGTAGACGCCACGGTATTAACGGAGGCTGGATATGTAGGTGAAGATGTGGAAAGCATCCTTACACGACTTTTACAGGCTGCGGATTACAGTCTGGAAAAAGCGGAGAGAGGTATTGTTTTTATTGATGAGCTTGACAAAATAGCTCGTAAAAGTGATAATCCTTCTATTACTCGTGACGTTTCGGGGGAAGGTGTACAACAGGGATTACTTAAATTATTGGAGGGAACTATGGTAAATGTGCCACCCAAGGGCGGAAGAAAACATCCCGATCAAAAATTTATAGAAGTAAATACAGAAAATATCCTGTTTATCACAGGGGGCGCTTTTGATGGAATAGATAGGATTATAACCAAACGATTGAATATGCAAGCTATTGGTTATAGTGCTGCAAAGAAAGAAGAAAGTTTGGATAATACCAATGTACTTCAATATATAATACCAAAAGATCTAAAAGAATTTGGGCTTATACCGGAAATAATTGGACGCCTACCTGTCCTTACACATATGAATCCTCTGGATGAAAAAGCTTTAAGAGCTATATTAACAGAGCCCAAAAATGCTATTATAAAACAGTATGAAAAATTATTTGCTATGGATGGCATTAGTTTTAAGATTACTGAACAAGCATTAGATTATATCGTAGAAAAGGCAGTTGAATATAAGTTAGGAGCCAGAGGTTTAAGATCCTTATGCGAAGCTGTTTTTACAGATGCTATGTTTGAGCTTCCCAGTAGCGATGAAACGGAATTTAAGGTTACCAAACCTTATGCAGAGAATAAATTATCCTATGAAACCATTAAGAAACTAAAGGCCGTTTCTTAAAACTCAGCGTATTTTTCAATAAGGCTTGAAGTAAATCCAGACTTACCTTTTGGATTATTTTGTCGTCACTATATAATTCCCTTCCAAACTTTGGGATAACTTCCATATTCACAGCCATATCGGACGCCCATTCAAGAGTGGGTTTATCCTCCTGATATTCACCATAAAGTAAATTAATATAACAATCAGGTTTTTCTGTCTGTAAATGTAGATTTAAGGGAGAAATTGCTGTTAGTGATTTAATTGGCAAGCCACATAAAGCGGCATTCCAGGCGATAGTTCCACCTGCACAAAAAGTAAGGTAATGGCTTTCTTCTTTCTCTTTTAATAAAAGTTGAGCCAGTGCAGTTTTCATACCTCCATTGATAAATGCCTCTCGGACATTTTCAGCTGTATAACTTTTAAGATTAATATCGGAAAGTTTGTGACTATCATAAAAAACAATATCAAAATATTGTTGCAAATAGCCTAAATACGAAGTAATCCAAAGACCTTTTTTAGCTCCCCACATGTCGGATAAAACAACCAATCGTTCTGCCATAAAAGTAATGTTTTTTAATAAACGGGTTAAGTTAGGGCCTACAATTTGGTCATTAATAGTTTATTTCCAACATTTTTTGGTTTACTTGGTGCATTTCATCGATATAGTAGCTTAATCAATGGTATTCTGAAGTAATTATAGGTGGGGTGATCAGTTATTCTTAGTTGTTCATTTCTAGTAATTCATCTACGTAGATCCTCTCATTGGACAAACGGGGAATTTTATGTTGGCCGCCCAATTTTCCTTTAGATTTTAACCAGTCATAAAAAAGGTTTTTTCTAGCCATATGAACTTTAGGCATTTTTAAGGTCATACTATTGTATCTCTTGGCCTCATAATCAGAGTTTAGTGATTTAAGGGCATTGTCCAATACCTCTGTGAAGTATTGAATTTCTTCCGGAGCCTTTCGGAATTCTATTATCCATTCGTGCGCCCCTTTTTCATTTCGAGACATAAAAACGGGAGCCGCGGTATAATCCATTATTTCAGCACCGGTCTTTTGACAACTATTTTTAAGTGCCTCTTCAGCATTTTCAATAATGAGTTCCTCCCCGAATGCATTTATATGGTGCTTGGTCCTACCCGTAATCTTTACCCTATAGGGATTGATAGAAGTAAAACGAACTGTGTCCCCTATTTTATAACGCCAAAGTCCGGAATTGGTAGTAATTATAATGGCGTAATTCTTATTCTCCTCCACCTCCCATAATGGAAGTACTTTTTGATCTGGAAGACCATAGGCTTCCATCGGAATGAACTCGTAAAAAATTCCATAATCAAGCATTAATAATAAATCATCTGCATTATTTCTGTCCTGAATGGCAAAAAATCCTTCGGACGCATTGTAAATCTCATAATAGTTAAAACTTTTCTTTGGGAGTAGATTATGGTATTGTTCCAAATATGGATTAAAACTTACTCCGCCATGGAAATACACTTCAAGATTTTCCCATATCTCAAATAAGTCATTTTTACCCGTTTCTTCCAATGCTCTATTTAACAGAACCAACATCCAGGATGGAACACCAACCAAACTGGTAACATTTTCCTGAATGCTTTCCTGTATAATAGCATTCATTTTGGATTCCCATTCACTCATTAGAGATACTCTACTGCTTGGTGTACTACTCAATTCTGCCCAAAATGGCATATTATCTATTAAAATGGCCGAAAGATCCCCAAAAAATGTACCGTTATCCTCATATAACTCCTTGCTACCTCCCAGCCGAAGACTTTTACCTGTAAATAACTGAGAATTCTCATTATTGTTTAAATAAAGGCACAATAGATCTTTTCCTGATTTATAATGGCAATCTTCCAATGCCTCCGCACTTACGGGAATAAATTTACTTTTAGCATTAGTTGTACCGCTACTTTTTGCAAACCACTTAATGCTGGTTGGCCAAAAGATATTCTGTTCTCCTCTTCTGGTGCGCTCTATTAAAGGTTCAACTTCCTCATAGGAAACAATAGGAACACGATCGGCAAAAGTCTTATAGTTAGTAATAGAACTAAATTCATGCTTACTGCCAATCTTTGTGTCTTCAGCAATTCCCAATAATTGAAACAAAACTTCCTCCTGTACTTCACCAGGGTACTTAAGAAAAAGTTCTATCTGGTGATAGCGCTTTTTCAAAAGCCAGGAAGCAATAGAATTAAATAAAGGTATCGGCATTTTTGGGTATATTTAGCGATCTAAAACTAACTGCTAAAGTTAGTATTTTCAAATGAATTTTTAACAAAAATCATTACTCATGCGTTACGAAGGTGTATTGCGCAAGATGCAATCTGAAATGGGCCAGCCTATTCAGTATTATTTGATATTTAATGACGACTTTTTAAATGTCAATCAGGTGTTGGATAAAGAATTACAGTTTAATTTTATAAAATACCAGTGCCTGAATTGTAATGAAGACAGGCCTATTTTCAGGCAAGGTTATTGTCAAAATTGTTTTTTTGAAACTCCTGCCGCTGGTGACTGGATAATGAGACCAGAACTTAGTGTGGCACATTTAAATAAGGAAGACCGAGATTTAGAATATGAAAAAAAAGTGCAATTACAACCTCATATTGTTTACCTGGCAAATTCGAGTAATGTTAAGGTTGGTGTAACAAGGAAATCACAAGTTCCGACCAGATGGATAGATCAGGGAGCACATGAGGCCATTGAAATTGTTGAGGTTCCTAATCGATATTTGGCCGGTATAACAGAAGTGGCCTTAAAAGAACATGTCAGCGACAAAACCAATTGGCGAAAAATGCTAACAAATACAATTGAAGACGTAGATTTGGTTAAATGGCGAAATAAGTTAAGCAAATACATACCGGAAGAAGCGGCTCCCTATTATATTGAAAATAACCAGGAAAGCTATATGGAGTTTCCGGTTCTACAATATCCGGTTAAAGTGAAAAGCCTTAATCTCCAAAAAACAAGAGAATTCAATGGTGTGTTAAAAGGAATAAAAGGCCAATATTTAATTTTTGAAGATAATACGGTATTCAATATTAGGGGTAATGAAGGTTTGTATGTTTCTCTTGGGGTTAGTTAATTGAATCTTTCTCTTTTTTAGAATTACTTGAGCTTTTTTTATTTCCACCCAAAATTCCACCAAGGATTCCTTTTGCCGTATTTGCAATGGGATCTTCTTTTAGCAAGGATTCTTTATTTAATGTTGTTGTCGTATCCTTGTTTGTTGTTTGGTCTGCCAGCACACCACCCAATACATCATTTAATTTTACATTTTCTGCACTCTCCTCTCTCAATGAGTCTTTTTCATTATCCTTTGCCGATAAAATGCCCCCGAGCAATTCTCCGGCCTTCTCAGAACCCTTATTGATCATTTTTTGCTTCTGAACAGCAAGTAATCTTGAAGTCAGGTCCTTTATTCCTGTGGTAAGGTCAGTACTTATATCCGGTGCATCATAATAGCCACCAACAGATGCCTTTACCGGGAGCGTTATATTATCCAGGTCTTTTTCATCAATCTGTGCGATAAGCGAATTAAGCTGTTTACCCAGATACTTTCGGGGGACCTCAATCTTTAAATTATAATTTAACTTTTTATCAAATGAATGACTACCATCTACAGTAATGGGTATGTCCTCATATTTTAATGTAAATGGCTTAACATTTACCGTCCCGTCTTTGAATGAAAGAACTGTTTTTAAGGTCTTCAAATTAAATTTTTCCGCCTCAATAAAATTTAAACTCGAATTCAGGGTGTTTAAAATTTTAGCGTTTTCAGGATTTAATTCCATCGATGATACTTCTGCAAGTACATTTCCCGAGATTGTTTTCAGATCAGGTGTAAAATCATCATTAAGGTTACCTGTAATTTTTATTACAGAGTTTAGATATCCTTTAAGTGTCGCTGCCATTGGTGCCAATATTCTAAATAGTTCTACGTCTCTAAAAGTATCTTCTAAATTTAAACTACTCATGTCCATTTGCATTGAGAAACTAGGTATCTCTCCTTTGGTACTTGTATACCCGTTGAAATTGAGCTTACCATTATATAATGATGACCGGAAATTGGCAAGAATTGCCTGTTGATCAACAATTTTTAATTGCCCTTTTACGTTTCTCAAAATTAAGTTGTCATAAACCACGGAATTCGCCTGGGCGTCTATAGTGCAATCAAGAAATGCAGGAATTTGTATTTTATCTGCTTTCAGTTCTGTACCCTCCTGGTTTAAAACAGTTTTATCTTTTCCAGGTTCAGCAACATCTTCCTTTGACATAAAATCACTCAGATCAAAAGTGTCAGAATTCATTTTAAAATTACCTGTCACTTTTTCATCATTGAACAAAAATCCCAGCAGATTTTTAATGGTTCCGTCTATTTTAAAATCCGTTTTTCCAAGCTGTCCATTCATATTGTTGAGCAGCACCTTTGCAGGGGAAAACGCCATACTTGCATCATGAATTGTAAGAGGGCCAGATAAATTATCAGAATTGTATCTTAGTTCATTTACCTTTAAATGACCATTTAACTCTGTATTTTCATACCGCCTTTTTTCAATGGATTCCATATCAAAAGAGGTATTTATATCAGCATCGAGTAAACCTTTCAAATCTATCGCCTCGGGCATCGGGTAAGCCCTAGAAATATTAGCCAGATTCATTTTACATATTATATGCGACTGAACTTTGGTATTGCCCAATAATTCCGTGAGCTTTGAACTTAATTCAAAGCTGTCATTTTCTATCGAGAAGGATGCCTTATTTATATCAACATAAGTATCTTCTATCAGACCTGAAGTATTTTTAATACTTAGGTCCATATTGATGTTCTTTATGGCCTTTGGTAAATCCGGATACTTAACCGAAGCATCCCTGGCATCAATCTGAATATTAAATTCAGGTATATATTCGTCATCTATAATACCGGCAAGCTCACCTTCTATATTGAAAATTCCTGAGGTTTTAACATCCTTTATATTTTGGGCATAGACTTCGGGAATGACTGCTAAAAAATTATCAAACTCGGATGAAGGAGTTTTAAATTTAATGGACACTTCCTGCTTTTCTTCAAAATTCCTTACAAATCCCTCAAACACCAGAGGAAGCTTATTTATAAAGCCCTCGTTCTCTAAAAAGGAATAGGTATTAGTTTTAAGATCTACACCTATTAAAGCTTCCAGCATAATCATTGTATTATCCAGATAACGGATGCTGTCTAATTCAAATGACAAACGAGCACTGGTTTGCGTTTCTAATTCACTTATTGCCAATGAAAGGTCTCCTTTACCATTGTGCTCAATATCTTTCAATTCAAGGAGTACTCCGGAATTCAAATCTTCATAGACTATTTCAGAATTCATGAACTGAAAAGATTCCAGACCAAAAGTAAAACCACCGGAATCAGTTTCATTTTTGGAATTAGATTCCTCCACATTAGATATTTCGTAATTTGTATTTTGCTGCTTATCTGATTTGAGCTTCAAAACTGCTTGGTCTAAGATCAGGCTATTTATTGTAATTGGTTCCCCGGCTCCTTTGAATAGTTCCTTAATGCCCATTTCCAGGGAGATAGATTTGGATTTAAGGAGGGTGTCACCCTCAAAAGAACCTTTAGTTAACAAAAGCAAATCCTGAATTCGAAGTTCGGCCTTTGGGAAGCTTCTCAATAGACTTAGATTAACTTCGGAGAAATCCAAAGTCGCATTAATGTTCTTATTAACATTGTTTTTAATCAGGTCTCCAATCTTTGCCTCAAGAAAAAAAGGGACAGCAATTAGGACCCCCAAAACAAGTAACAGAAGCAGGCCGGTAATTTTTAAAATTTTCTTTTTCATAATATTTGGGGTTCAGTCAGATTAGAACTTAAAAAAGCAGGTATTAGTATACCTTTTATCGAAAACTTCAAAAAATAAAAAGGAAGTCAATTGATGTTATAAACCCTATAGAAAGTGCTACAAATCCGGACTAGGCATCCAAATCTATTTCTTCACCCACAGCAAGTTTAAATCGCCTTCTGAAGATATGGACGAACAAATAAAGAAAAGGGGTGTCGAGAAAGGCGATGAAAATTTTAAAAATAACACCACTAATAACCAAACCCTGGAACATCTCCCAGGGAATTACCCCAAAAATGCACAGCAGTCCCACCACTGTTGTGGTGTCAATAATCTGCGATGAGAAAGTAGAGAAATTGTTACGAAGCCATAAATATTTACCTTTTGTTAGACGTTTCCAAAAGTGATAAATAGCTATATCTACATATTGTGCGCAAAGATAGGCAAGCATTGAAGCCAATACTGCCAAGGGGGACAAGGCGAAAACACTTCTAAATACTTCATCATCTACTGGTGAGGAGGGAATTGCCGGGGCCCAATTGGAAATCAATATGATTCCCATGGAAAAAAAGGAAGCAAAAATGCCTGTCGTAACAATTTGATTCGCTTTTTTCCTTCCAAATATTTCTGAAATAAGGTCAGTTATTAAAAAGGTAATGGGATACGGGAGTACCCCAACAGAAATTTCAAATAAAGGTGCTCCAAAAACTGTTACATCTCCAAAAGGATACCAAAAAAAGAATTTTTGGAAAATTAAATTGGAAACCACCAGGGAAGTAATAAAAAGTGCCCCCAGGTATATATATATGCGATATGCTTGCTTTCTGCTTTCGGGCGTCATTAAGCTATTTAATGGTCAAGGTAAACGGCAAGCGCGCCTGAATTCCTTTTTGTTCCATTGCAGATTTGACTTCCTTATAAACATCGTAAACTTCAGCACCAATTTCTTCCCGGATAATTTGTTCTTTATTAAGAATACTTGCACCTCCGAAATCTTCCATAAATCTTTCCAAACTAGTTTTATATTTTGGATATTTCTTTATGGAGTAAGAATCCATATCTGCCAATAAGGCGGCGGCTTCAATTGCGTCTTCAAGACCCCCTAATTCATCTACCAGTCCCAATTCTTTGGCTTCAGTTCCGCTCCAAACTCGTCCCTGGGCGAGACTATCTGCTTCGGCCATAGTAATTTTCCGACCCTCAGATACTTTACTTAGAAAAGTCTCGTATGTTGTTTCAATCCCTTCTTTTACAAACCCTCTAAATTCTGTACTCATGGGTTCAAAGAAAGAATAATCAATTGAATTCTTATTGGTCCCCACCTGCTCCGCATTGATTCCAATATTAGTTGCCAGCTTATTAATATTTGGAATGGTTCCAAAGACGCCAATAGATCCTGTAATAGTTGTAGGTTCGGCATAAATTTTATCTGCACCCACCGAAATATAATAGCCACCGGAAGCTGCAACATCACCCATTGAGACAACTACAGGTTTTTCCTTTTTTGCCAATTCAAGTTCACGCCAAATAATATCTGAAGTTAGGGCACTTCCGCCCGGAGAATTAACTCTCAATACAATTGCCTTGACAGTCTTATCATCTCTGGCTTTAATAATTGCCTTATTCATAATACCTTGCCCAATAAATTCCGGACCTCCTTCTCCGTAAAGAATATCACCCTGTGCAAAAATGATCGCAACTTTATCTTTACCACTATATAATTTCTTTTTTCGGGAAATCTTCATATAATCTTCCAGTAGTATAGAATTGAGTTTATCCTCCCTACTAATTCCTATAGCTTGTTTTAAACGGTTTTCATATTCATCGAAGTAAACAATATCATCTAGTAATCCTGAAGCTTTTGCATATTCAGGTTTTCTGCCACCCAGAGTATCTGCTATTATATTTATATCCTCCTCAGAAATTGATCTATTCACTGCAATTTCAGAAACAATTGAATTCCAAATTGAACTCATAAGCTCCTTGATTTGAGTTCTGTTCTCCTCACTCATTTCATTAGATAAAAAGGGCTCTACTGCACTCTTGTATTTACCATGTCTTATTACCTCCATTTTTACTCCCGTCTTTTCTTGTAATTCCTTAAAATACAGGACTTCTGCAGAAAGTCCTTTGAAATCCATTGCACCAACCGGGTTTAGAAAAACACTATCTGCTACACTAGCCAGATAGTAATCTTGCTGAAGATAAAAATCGCCGAATGCATAAACGAATTTTCCACTTTCCTTAAAATCTGCCAAGGCTTTCCTTATGGCTTGAGTTGTTGAAATTCCAGCAGAAATATAATTCTTATTAATACTGATACCCATTATTTTATCATCCTCTTTTGCCACTTTTATTGCATGGAGTATTTGATCCAAACCCTGTGCCTTTTCAAAAAGAATGTCGAAAGGGTCTCCTTCATTATTCCCTGTGTAGTCATTAATTGGATATTTCATTTGTAATTCCAAAACGGAATTATTCTTCACGGTTACAGTTTCTTCAGTGTTTACAAGACTCACAAAAAAGACAAACATGAAGAATATGATACCGAATGCTATCAAGGTGCCAATGATTGCGGCAAGAAGGTTTCTTAAAAATTTCATACAATTCTATAATTAATAGATTCCAAAGATAACCAAACTTAGGATGATGTAATCAAGTTATTTATTACTAAATTATAATTCAACCTTGCTAAAAGAAGCAATAAGCACTCAATAAATAGAGTACCTTTATTGTAATTTAGTCATCATCTGGCTTACCTTTGTTTGCATAATATGAAGGAAGCTAAAACTATATATCTTTCACTTGGAAGCAACCTTGGAAACAAACTTTTCAATTTGCAGCGGGCCGTCCTCCTTTTAAAAAAAAAGCTAGGTAATATTCTTGAAATATCGGGGGTATATAAGAGCCCTTCCTGGGGATTTGAAGGAGAGGATTTCCTAAATGCCTGTTTATCAATTGAAACTCAAAATACAGCTACGGAAGTATTGATTATTATACTAAAGGTTGAACAGGAAATGGGCCGGCAACGATCTAAGGGAGAAGGTTTCCAATCTAGAAATATTGATATTGATCTGTTGTATTATAATTCAGAAATAATTCAAACAGATGAGCTTACCGTACCACATCCTCAAATGCATTTAAGACCATTTGTCTTAAAACCCCTGGCGGATATTGCTCCTCAATTCTATCACCCTGTATTAGGTAAGGATACCAGAAATATGTTACAGGAATGCAAAGACAAGACTGCCTTACAACAGACCACCCATAAACTATTTGCCAGCAGGGAATTATTCTTTTCGCAACTGCATTTAGTAGCTATTGAAGGTAATATTGGTGCAGGCAAGACTACCCTGGCCAGGAAAATAGCGAGCGATTTTAATGCAAAGCTAGTATTGGAACGTTTCGCCGATAATCCGTTCCTACCCAAATTCTATGACGATCAAAGCAGGTATGCCTTTCCTTTGGAAATGTCTTTTTTGGCTGACAGATACCAGCAATTTACAGATGATACCACCCAATTTGATCTTTTTAAGAATTTTATGGTAAGTGATTATGATATCTACAAATCGCTGATTTTTGCTCAAATAACCCTACAAAAGGAAGAATTTACCCTGTATCGTAAAATGTTCAATTTTATGTACAATGAGGTAAAAAAACCCGATATCTATATCTTCCTTTACCAGAGAACCGAGCATTTATTAGAGAATATTAAAAAAAGAGGTCGGGATTATGAACAAGGAATAAATAAGGAATACCTGGAGAAAATTAATCGGGGTTATTTTGATTTTTTAAAAGGTTTTCCCCATCGAAAAAGTCTAATAATAGACATCGCTGATCTCGATTTTGTTGAAAAAAAGGCAGATTACGAATTAATAATAGATAAAATTCTGGAGCAGGCGCTTACAGACTAAGGCCCTTGTTTACAAAGGATTTTTACGTAGATGACAAAAAAATTTAACACATATTTGGCAATTTTCTTGCATAGTTGAAAAGGAATTACTTTATTGCACTTCAATTTTTGAGAAACTAACTAACTCAAACTATATATCCAAAAACCCTGACAATTTTGTCGGGGTTTTTATTTTCAGACTGTCACGAGGTCGAATACTCAATGAAATTTAATTCTTTTTTGAAGCAAGTTGAAGTTTGGACCAAAGATCCCAAATAACCACTCCGGCACTTACAGATATATTTAAGGAATGCTTAGTTCCGTACTGAGGTATTTCCAAAACACCATGGCAGCTATGTACCACTTCCTGTGAAACTCCTTTTACTTCATTACCAAAAACCAAAGCATATTTATAAGAAGTTTCAGGAATAAAGTGATTAAGCGGAGTGGCATTTTCAGTTTGCTCCACCGCCAAGCACAAATAGTCTTTCTGAAGTTCTTCAATTAAATCTACAGTGTTCTTTTTATACTCCCAGGCCACACTCTCTGTAGCTCCCAAAGCTGTTTTGTGAATATCCTTGTGTGGCGGAGTAGCCGTTATTCCACATAAATATATCTTTTCAATAAGAAAAGCATCTGCGGTTCTGAAGACTGAGCCAATATTGTTTAAACTCCGGATATTGTCCAGTACAAGAACCAAAGGTGTTTTTGAAGCACTTTTGAACTGATCAATGCCCAAGCGATCTAACTCACTGTTTTTTAGTTTTCGCATAAACCGATAAAGTTTTGCTAATGCTGATTAAGCTCTTATTTATATTAGGTTATACTAAGTTATCCCAAAATATCAACAAGGGGTGACAATCCCTGGGAAAAATAGTATTTTCGTTTACTCTCCAGTTGACAAAAATAGGGGAATAAACTACTTTGGCCAATTCCGGTAAAATAAAGAAAGAAACGCCTCTGATGAGGCAGTACAATACCATCAAGACAAAATATCCTGATGCACTTCTGCTTTTCAGGGTTGGTGATTTTTATGAAACTTTTGGGGAAGATGCAGTAAAAGCAGCGGGAATTTTAGGGATTGTGCTAACGCATAGAAATAATGGGGGTGAAAAGACAGAACTGGCGGGTTTTCCACACCATTCCCTTAACACCTATCTCCCAAAACTGGTTAAGGCAGGCCAACGTGTTGCCATTTGTGATCAATTGGAAGATCCTAAATTAACCAAGACCATTGTTAAACGAGGGGTTACTGAATTAGTTACCCCCGGAGTAGCATTAAATGATGATATCCTAAGTGCCAAATCGAATAATTTTCTCTGTGCGGTCCATTTTGGGAAAAACATACATGGTATTTCCTTTCTGGACATCTCTACGGGTGAATTTCTTACGGCCGAAGGTAATTTAGAACAAATAGACAAACTTCTGCAAAATTTCTCACCTAATGAAGTTCTGGTTTCTAAAACGCATAAAACCGATTTTACAGAGGCTTTTGGAACGCGTTTTCATACTTTCTTTTTGGAAGACTGGATCTTTCAGGAAGATTACGCTCTTGAGACACTTACCAACCATTTTAAAACCGCTACCTTAAAAGGTTTTGGCGTAGCTCAGCTGAAGTATGGCATAATTGCCTCTGGAGTAGTTATGCATTATCTTTCTGATACACGGCACAATCAATTGCAACATATTAGCAAGATAAAAAGAGTCGCAGAAGAAGAATATATCTGGATGGACAGGTTTACCATAAAAAACCTGGAATTATACCATTCACATAATGAAAATGCGGTCACTCTTATAGACGTTATTGATAAGACTATTTCTCCTATGGGAGGGAGGATGTTAAAGCGCTGGTTGGCACTTCCCCTAAAGAATATTGAAAAGATAAGACGAAGACATGAGGTAATTTCTTATCTGAATGAAAATGAAGGTTCACTACAAAAACTGCAGTATGGGATAAAACATATCGCTGATCTTGAGCGTCTGATTTCCAAAGTTGCTACCGGCAAAGTGAATCCCAGGGAAACGGTTCAATTAAAAAATTCTTTGGAAGCCATTGTACCAGTCAAACAGTTAATTTCTAAAAGTGAAAACAAATCCTTAAGGCTAATAGGTGATCAGTTAGATACCTGCAGTACTTTACGTGAAAAAATAAAAAAACTAATACAGGAAGATGCCCCTGTTAATGTTCTCAAAGGCAATGTTATTGCGAAAGGGTATTCTGAGGAGCTGGATGAACTTAAAGATCTGGCTTTTAGAGGTAAGGATCATTTGGACCAGATGCTCAATAGAGAAACAGAACGAACCGGAATTACTTCTCTTAAAATTGCCTCCAATAATGTTTTCGGATACTATATTGAAGTTCGCAATACTCATAAGGATAAAGTGCCGGAGGATTGGATACGTAAACAAACCCTGGTAAACGCAGAACGTTATATCACCGAGGAACTGAAGGAATACGAATCCAGGATCTTAGGAGCCGAGGAACGAATATTAAACCTCGAACAACAGTTATTTTCACAATTGATCGTATGGCTGCAGGAATATATTACACCTGTTCAAAAAAATGCTCATCAGATTGCGAAACTCGATTGCCTTTGTGGCTTTACCCAATTGGCAAAAGAAAACAATTATGTAGCCCCATCTTTAAACGACAGTACCGAAATATCCATTAAAAATGGTCGGCACCCAGTAATAGAAAAGCAACTCCCCTTAGGCGAGGCATATATACCCAACGATTTAGTTTTAAACAGGGAATCACAGCAAATTATAATGATTACCGGGCCCAATATGAGTGGTAAATCGGCCATATTAAGACAAACTGCTCTTATCGTTTTGTTGGCACAGATGGGAAGTTTTGTTCCTGCAGAAGCAGCCCAAATAGGTTATGTTGACAAAATTTTTACCCGGGTTGGCGCCAGCGATAATATTTCTCTTGGAGAATCTACCTTTATGGTGGAAATGAATGAAACGGCATCCATCCTCAACAACCTTTCTGAACGGAGTTTGATACTACTGGATGAAATTGGAAGAGGCACCAGCACCTATGACGGCATTTCTATTGCCTGGGCCATCTCTGAATACCTGCATGAACATCCGGCCAGGGCCAAAACACTTTTTGCAACCCACTACCATGAACTCAATGAAATGGCTGCCACCTTTGAGCGGATTAAAAATTATAATGTAGCTGTTAAAGAGTTAAAGGATACGGTATTGTTTTTAAGGAAACTAGTTCCCGGTGGGAGTGAACACAGTTTTGGGATATATGTGGCCAAAATGGCCGGGATGCCTCAGCAGGTTATCTACAAGGCAGAGAAGATCTTAAAAAAATTGGAAAAATCCCATTCCAGTGAGGAGCTCACAGATAATTTACAAGCGGTACAAAATGAAATGCAACTCAGTTTTTTTAACCTTGATGATCCCTTACTGGAACGAATTAAGGAAGAACTATTGCATATAGATATCAATACCTTAACCCCCGTAGAAGCATTAATGAAGCTCAATGAAATTAAACGGATGCTCAGCAAAAATAAAAAAGCTACTTCCTGATTTATTCCTGCCAATAAGTCTACCACTGAGTTCCCAATTTCCGGTTTAAAATTAATTCATCCCAGATTGGTCATTAACCTATTCTTTTTAAATAAAAGTTCTTTGCTTTTTATAGAATTGTATTAAATTTGCCTCCGCATCTGTTTTTGGGATGTGACGTTCTTTAAAATACGCGAAAATAGCTCAGTTGGTAGAGCGCCACCTTGCCAAGGTGGAGGTCGCGGGTTCGAATCCCGTTTTTCGCTCCATGATTTGACCGAAAAATTAGAGTTGATTCTTAATTCTATAAACTGATGCGATTTTGGTCGCGGATTCTCCCGATGATTATCGGAACCGTTTTTCGCTCAAAGAAAGCTCCACATGCTGTCTGTGTAAGACAGTCGCTACCAAGGTAGTTAGCCTCGAGTGGTGGTCCCGATAGCTATCGGGAGGTAGACACGATACTCTGTAAAGTGTTTATTAGTTATTCGGAGCAATTGAGAGTTTGCTCGAGTGGTGGAATTGGTAGACACGTTGGACTTAAAATCCAATGGCCATTATGGCCGTGCGGGTTCAAGTCCCGCCTCGAGTACAGATGATTGGAAAACCCAAAGCAATAGCTTTGGGTTTTTTGTTTGGAGAGCTTTGTCAAATTCATTTGAACAAAAGCTTGAGGAATAAAAAACCATCATATAGTGATGGGTTTTCCAATTTTAAAATGTTCGGGCGGGACAAACCGATCCCGATAACTATCGGGAGAGGTAATTCTTCGCCTCGAGTAC
>CAZHWD010000085.1:0-6777 GCA_964536335.1 uncultured Eudoraea sp.
GGATTGCCATTCTGCATTAATACTCTTTATATAGGTAGCAAAAAGCTCATTAAACATTTGTCTAACAAAAGGCCAATCGGGCCTTGGGGCATAAACAGCGCCTAATCTTGAATAATGAACTCCCAGACGGGGAACAAATCCCAGGGAGGGATCAAAATCTTCCCCTATATGGGAATACGTTAAAGATAAATCCCATTTATCATTGGGGTAATCTAATTTAAGCCCAAAAGCAGATCTATCACCCATTAAATCTTCTCTGTCTGCATACAAGGCCCATGCACCGGCAATAAAATTCTTATTTCCGTTAAATCGGGTAGTCTGATAGGTAAAATCAAGCCCTGACATAAAGCTGCCATCACGCCCTAAAGGATCTCCCACGGATGCAATAAGTCCTACTGAACTTTCTTTGAAAACATTCTGGCGTATCCGCATAACGCCCATAGTCGTGGCATCATATGATATGCCCTGCGAATCAAAAGTGTCGGTCCGAACGCCTAGCCCACCGAAAGCTGTACTTCCAATCCTACCATTAATCTTAGCACCTGCAATTATAGGCACTTGTTCGTTATCAACAAGCCCTATTGTCCTACTGAAAAATGGAAGGACAGTATTGCTTCCCGTTCCGAAACCAAATTCAAATATATCGGACCCTTCCAGAAAAAATGCTCGTTTTTCAGGAAAAAACAAAGGGAAGCGTGTCAAATTTGTTTGCCTTGTATCAACTTCCGTTTCGGCAAAATCGGTATTCACGGTTATGGTTGCCAATACGTTTGGCCCTAATCGCTGACTAGCGTCTAAACTTGGTTCCAGATCAAAAATTGTAGCCGCATCAGCACTTTCTTTATTAATTGAACTTACTAATGATGGCCTTACACTTAAACCCCAACCATAATTGAAAGCAGGTAAATTAGTTAAAAGACCGGCCCTGCTGGTCTGCCCAAAAAACTGATCCCGCTGTACATTTGCCCAGCGGATCGTTTCCTGATTTCTTTGAATACGCCGTTCTATATTAAATCCCCATTCGGTTAAACCTTTTTTGAAATAGATGCTTTGAATGGGTAATTGTATCTCTGCAATCCAACCATTTTCATCGATAGTTACACGGGCTTCCCAAATGGTATCCCAGTCATCATTTTCAGATTCCCCTCTATTGGAAACTAAAGCGTCATAGCGGGCGGCATTGGCATTTACTGCTAAAATATACCCCGACTGTCCGTCCATAAATGGATCGAGCACGACCTTAATATGATCTTCATTGGAAATGTCTGTATCTCTAAGTTTGGAAAATCTTACAATCCTTTCCGGATTAGAATCTTTACATTCTATGCCAATTATTATGGCCTTTTCGTTTACCAAAACCCGGACAAAGGTAGGTGCCGAAGGCGTTCCTTTTTCTATGGGTTCGGTAGTGAAAAAGGAATTCAAAACCGGAGCATTTTGCCAGTCGGGTTCATCTAAGACTCCATCTACAGTTATTTCCCCTGTAATCGTACCTACCTGGAGCGAAGGCCTTTCAGAATCCTGGCTTTGAACCAAAGCATGGTAGGCGAACAATATTACAGGAAAAAGGTAGGATCTTTTAACTAAAACCACAGTCGGCTAATTATTTTTAATAAAGATACAGGTATCAAAACGCAAATTCACATAGTGTCAAGGTTTCAAATAAAAAACCTCAACATGTTAATTACTAACTAGTCGAGGTTTTATGATATAAAGGCGGAAAGACCCTAACTCTCACACCTTTCGGCACTAGATCCATAGTGGTAATCAACAGATGGGCTGTACCCCATACAAAGGAAGTTTTTGAGCTTTGCCACGGAGTTCAATTTCACCTTTTTCCTTTACCTTAAATTCATTTTCCTCAAGTATATAGGCCACAACATCTTTTGAGACCAATAGTTTTTGATTCAAAGCATTACATTTGCCTTCAATTCTTGAAGTCGTATTTAAGACATCACCATGGTATACCAATTCTTTTTTTTGTTTCCCAACCGTGGTAACTATTACCTTACCAGTATGAATACCAGCCTTGAATTTGGGTGCAATTCCATATTTCGATAGATACACATTTTCTTTTTTATTGACTATATCTTCCATTTTAAAAAAACAACGAATGCAATTTATATTCTTCTTACGTACAGGCCAGACTACGATAATTTCATCACCCACATATTGATAAATTTCCCCCTTAAACATTTTAATTGCGTCGGATATATCATAAAAATAATCTTTAATAAATTTACTGAATGCCTTATTGGTTAATTCTTCTCCTATTGATGTTGAATCTTTTAAATCAACGAACATAAATATTCTGGAGACTTCCCGAGGTTGGTGATACAAGCCCAACATAAGACGGATGAAATTGGCTTTCCCTATAAGTAGTATGATCTGCAAAAAAAAGACCATTAAAACAATGAATATGAAAGTGAAAATGAAATCCCTTTGAAACAGAGGACCTTTAATATATTGAATTACAGCTTGAGTATAAGGTATTTGTTCATTAAAAGAGATTTCAATGGATAGAACTAAGCTTAATATTAAGCTGGTAAAAATAGAATACAATAAGGCTCTAATTAGTAATACATACAAAAAGGATATTTTTAGAAATAATCCTTTAAATACAAACTCTTCCAGAATTCCTACAACCAAGCCTATTAAAATACTTATACTACCAGCCTCAAGAAATTCGGTTAAAGAATGTGGATAAAACAAAAAGTTGTAGACCAAGCCAAATATCAACGATATCCCTATGATTAACAGAATATTTTGAACTTTTGTTTTCGTTTCCGGTGTCATAATTTATGGCTGCAGATAAAATTTGGATGTGCTGGCAATGGTTTATTTATATCCATCAAGTGATCTCAGAACAAGATAATCAAAATGTGATTGATTGTTTTCAATCATAAAAAAGGATGTAACTTAAAATGAAAAGGATGAAATTTTTCATCAGGATTTGTTAGTTTCAAGTTCTTGATCAATTAATTCAGTAATTCTTTCAATTTCATTTATCGCCTGTTTGTAGGTAGTATCTTTTTCCTCCATAACCTGTATAAGAACTAGTATAAGGTTTTGAAATTCATAGGTGAACAGTTCGTCTGGCTTTTGAATTTTTCCCGTGGACCACTTTATAGTACTCGTTACTGCAGGGGCTGCATATCTAATCATGGCATCATAGTGAATATTCTCTATTCTGTTGACATGCATAAATATTTCCTCCAGCTCTCGTGTGCCATTTATGATCTTATCATTCCTGAGGAGTTTTATTTCCCCACTATTGACCATGGTCTCGTAAATATTACCTTGCCGGTCAAAATCTGAATAATTCGTGAGTTTTCGGGCTATAATCCCAAGAGTGTCCATTTTACCTCTATCGTTTGTCTCAATGATTTCATTTGCATATTCAAATTGAGCCATAAGGCGATTGTTGAAATGCATTTGTTCCTGAATTAAAGTTTTATCCCCCGCAATTTGATCTCGAATGTTTTCATAGTACCGAATTTCGGAGTTCATCTTTATCCTATTGTCTTCCCAATTACTTACCTGAAAGGCCAGACTAATGCCGATCATCACCAATAGTATTTCACCAACAGCATAGAGTAGATATCTTTTTATGTTGCCTTCTATAATAAAGTTTTGTCTTATACTTCTAAATAATTTCATTTTTGTCTTGTATAAAATTAGGAGGTGTACTTTTAATAGATTGAAGTTCCAAGTCCTGTGCATTTACATAGGCACTTTCCCGTGTTGATGCCTTTTTAGGCACTTTCTTTTTCAATCCAAACACAAGTCGTAATATATTAAATCTTATGATTATTACGTAGCTGGCTATTAAAAATAAAAGAGAAAATATAATTATCCAAAAAGCTTGCAATCCATAAGAAATATCCCATTGCAGTACAACATAGCCAACAAAAATTAAAGCTGGTTGGTGTAATAAATAGAAGGGATAAATTGCCTCATTCAGCACTTTTCTAAGTTTATGATCCTTATTGATGTATGCCCGGAAGTAACCTATGGCCGTTAGCCCGCAGGATAAAGAAATTACTATTTCGGTTATTCCATAGGCATAATCCCGAATAGTCGAAGGTTGACTGAAGATAGAAGACAAGGAAAATAAAATAACTGTAAATATGACCGTTTGATATAAATACAATCTTCTGTTGTGAGCAAGGGCATTTATTACTTTATCACTTGTAAACAACATAAAACCACTTAAAAAGAATAAGACATAATAAGTAAAATATGCCCAATCATTGTATAAAGCATGTGTACTATTTGGGAAATATTGTCTTAAAATTACTTGTGATACAATAATGATTGGCAGCAACCAATTGAGACCCATTTTTTTCGAAGCTATGGCTATTAGTTTTCCTCTAACCATATTGTAATGACCACTTTTGGTATAATTTAAAAAAGGCGTGATCAATAAGGATATTATGAATAAATAAAGAATAAACCACAAGTGATGCCAGGAAATGTTCCCAAGAGGGTAAGGTCCGCCATCAAACATATGCGGGATAAATTCTAAAAATGAAGCGTACTTTGGTATGCGTTCCACATAAACCATCAGTGGCACCAATGTGAAAAAGCCAACTGCAAATGGTATATATAACCTTGTAAAACGTTCTTTCAGATACTGCCAGCTGGTTCTATGGCCAATAGCATAAAAAGTGCCAACACCAGATACTAAAAATAACAATGGCATTCTCCATAGATGTAACCACCACATGATGGGATCTAAAAAAGGAAACGATTCCACACTATTCACATGCCATTGCTCTGGCCTGAATATCATGCCCACATGAAAAAAGAATACACTAATTATTAGTCCTATTCGTAACCAGTCTATAAAATACTTCCTTGTTTTTTGGGGTTTAACTTGTGCGTCCATTATACTATTGTTTTTAATTATAGGACAAATCTATTTACACAAGACAGCATTCAAAGAATTTCCCTATAAGCACGATGTTCGTCCCTATCGGCAAGTATGAAAGAATATTGATTTTCAGATAGTTATGAATCTCTATAGGTAGAAGGGGTCTGAGAAGTAATTTTCTTAAAAGCGGTATTAAAGGCCGATTTGGAGTTGTAACCCACTCGCTCTGCTACTTCTTCAATGGTCAATTTTTTGCCCAGTTCCGTTTTTAAAATAGCTTTTGCCTCCTCAACCCTGTAAGTTGCCAACATCTCAAAAAAGGATTGCTTTAATTTTTCATTTATAACCTGTGAAACATGATGTGAACTTTCATTAATAGTTTTTGACAAACCTGAAAGAGATGCTGTACTGCTTAAAAAATACTTATCGTTTTCCATTTGAGAAACTATGCTATCAAGAATGACATTTTTTTCTGCATCCTCCAATGATGACTTTTCATACTTTAGGTTGGGCACCTCTAAAAAGGTGGAAACTTCATCGTAATAGGTAGATTTGTTCATCATCTGTACTGCAGTCATAAATATCATAAAGGATAAATAAAGGTAAATGAAATGGTCTCCTACGTCATTTTTGAAAACAAGCTTTACCAAAATAAAAATAGCAGTGACCAGTATGATATGAACAGTAATATTCCGGATAGACTTAAGGGTCCTATTTGTGGTATTGAGAATGTTTTCTCCTTGGGACCTGGCCTTCAACCAAAGCTTTCTTGAACCCAGAACAATATATATCGAAAAATAGATTCCGGTTAATAGATTTGTATAGGAACGTATCCCCAGGGGATCATCAGAAAAAGGCATATGTTCCTCTATTGAGGGCAGATCCAATTGCATTACATCAACGCTATCGTTGTATTTCACGGCATCGGGTTGCACATAGTAAAACATACAAATTCCCAACCAGAATACAAAGGGGAGAAAATGCGGCCAGTACCTCGTTTTTTTGTTGCCTTCCAACTGAGTTTCAATAAACAAATAAATAAGTCCGGCCATTAAAAAATTAAGGGGCTCGGCAAAATTGGACAACCAAAGAAACTTAAAAATATATCCGGTGTAATTCAACCACCCCTCAAACATTGCCAAAGAAATGGAGAGGATGAATAATCCCATAAACAGATTGGGAAAGTTCTTTTTCAGGGAGTTTTTAATAATAAAATATGAAATAAAGACGCCCAGTAGAACCCCCAGTATGATCACTATTGAAATAAAATCAATATTTATTGGGACATTCATAAAGCTAAATTTAAGGCAATTTTATTTATCCCCTGTACTATGTCTAAACTAAGCTTTCACTTTGGGAGTGTCTGACACCTCAGATGGCGGAGGGGAAAACACAATTCTAATTTGGGGCCCAAGAATTACTTTATCTGAAAGTTAAGTATGGTACATTTCTATAAATAAAAAAATAGTAGAAATGTCTGAAAGGAATAGCAAAGGCTTTTTGAGTTTTACATTATGATAATTTTGTTGAAGCCAGGTAAAAAGTAATCACACCTGCAAGTATGGCCGGTATGGAAAAAATCAAAAAATTCTCCGCCATCGAAAGCCCCATGCCTATAAAGACACCCCCCAGAGCTGGCCCAATCACACCACCTAATCTGCCAACACCAATAGCCCATCCGAGCCCGGTGGTCCTGAATTCTGTAGGATAGATCCTTGCGGCAACTGCATACAATCCCACAAAACCACCTTGCAGAGTAAAACCGAGCAAACCAATTACAAAGAGCAATGCACTGGAGCCAATAAACAATTTAAAAGTGGCCATCAAAATGCCTGTTACCACCAAAAAAATAGCCACTGTCTTCTTTAATCCTGTTCGGGAGGAACAATAGCCCTGGATAA
>CAZHWD010000086.1:0-25075 GCA_964536335.1 uncultured Eudoraea sp.
AGACAAGGTTTTAAAAATCTATGATATTGACGAAGTTTCACCAAATTCAAACAATACAAATAAAGAAGAAGCGTTATCTGCTTTAGAGGTTCTCGGGTTTGCCCGAAGGCAGTCAGAAAAGGCTGTTGACAAGGTTTTATCTCAGGACCCTACTCTAAGCGTAGAGGACATTATAAAACACGCGCTTAAAAATTTGTAAATAAGTTTGAAAAAAGGGGCAAAATCAATACTTAAATCATATTCATTTAAGCTTTTTTTACTTTCCTTCATTTTCCTGGGAGTTTTGAATACAATACATGCTCAGGAAACTAATGAACAGGAGACAGATACTGTGCAGGTTGATTCGGTTAAGACTGGATTTGCCTTAGGCAGAATAGTACTGGAAAATCCCAATAGTATTGTTTCCAAATATACCTATGATCCAAAGCTCGACAGATATATCTATTCTGAAATGGTGGGGGATTTTGATATTAGCTACCCTATTATACTTACACCTGAGCAGTATTTGGATCTGGTTCAACAAGAAAACATGAAGTCCTATTTTAAAGAGAAAATAGATGCCTTCTCAGGAAAAAAAGCAGGCTCCGAGGAAGCCCGAAAAAACCTGCTTCCAAATTTTTATGTAAACAGCGGGTTTTTTGAAACCATATTTGGTGGGAATACTATTGAAGTAATCCCTCAGGGATCTGTTGCGATGGACCTTGGAGTTATTTGGCAAAAAAATGATAACCCGGCTCTTTCTCCAAGAAACCGTACCAATCTCTCATTTGATTTTGATCAGCGGATTAGTTTAAGCTTGCTGGGTAAAATTGGTGAGCGTTTACAGGTAACTGCTAATTATGATACTGAAGCTACTTTCGATTTTCAGAATTTAATAAAATTAGATTATACACCCACAGAAGATGATATAATAAGAAAAATTGAGGTTGGTAATGTAAGCTTTCCTCTAAATAGCTCTTTGATTAGAGGGGCACAAAGCCTTTTTGGTGTAAAAACTCAATTGCAATTTGGCAGGACTACCATAACTGCAGTTTTCTCTGAGCAGCAATCTCAAAACAGTTCAGTAGTGGCTCAGGGTGGTGGCACCTTGAATGATTTCGAATTATCTGCCCTGGACTACGATGAGGACAAACACTTTTTTTTAGCCCAATATTTTAGGGATCAGTATGATGAAGCTTTAACCAATTATCCTTTTATCCAAAGTCAGGTTCAAATTACACGTCTCGAAGTTTGGGTAACAAACAGAGGTCAGCAAACACTTAATGTCAGGAACATAGTTGCCATTCAGGATTTAGGCGAGGCTATCAAGGAAAATACCAGGATTGGGATTGCTAACGGTGAACCGGCAGGGTTTTTTAATACCTCAGCTACCAATCAGGAATTACCAAGAAATAGTGCGAATGACTACGATCCTCAATTAATTGATAATGGAGGGGTACTGAACTCGAACATAAGGGATATTGCTACAGTTGATGATGGTTTTGACATAAATACCGGGTATCAGGTAAATCAGGGTTTTGACTATGCTATTTTGGAAAACGCGAGAAAACTTGAAACTGGAAGAGATTTCCAGTTTGATTCACAATTGGGGTATATTTCTCTGAACCAGCGTTTAAACAATGATGAAGTGCTGGCTGTTGCCTTTCAGTATACCTTCAATGGTGAAGTATTTCAGGTTGGTGAATTTGCCAATGGGGGCATAGATGCGACAACGGTCTCACCTGGCGTAGAGGTTCCTCAAATTGATAACAATACACTGGTCCTGAAATTATTAAAAAGTAATATTACCAATGTGGTGGACCCTATCTGGGATCTAATGATGAAAAACATATATGCTACAGGTGCTTTTCAACTTAGTCAGGAAGATTTCAAGTTCAATATTCTATATTCAGATCCAACCCCCAGAAATTATATTACACCGGTAGTTGAAGGTCCGGGTTCGGGATGGCCCGATGAAAATTCTCCTGATGGAGCTTTGCAGGATAGAATTCTTCTGGATGTTTTTAATCTGGATCGGCTGAATACTTTTAATGATGTTCAGAAAGGCGGAGATGGTTTCTTCGATTTTGTTCCCGGGATTACTGTAAACACTCAAAACGGCCTAATACTTTTCACTAAAGTTGAACCTTTTGGTGAGTTTTTATTTGATGAATTGGGTGGTGGCACCTATGATGTGGAAAATGATCAGGGATATAACGAAAACCAGCAAAAATATGTTTTTAGAAATATGTATGCCCTTACTAAAGCAGCCTCTTTACAGGATGCGGAGAAAAACAGATTTAAGTTAAAGGGGCGATATAAATCTGAAGGATCAAGCGGTATCCCAATTGGCGCCTTTAATGTACCCAGAGGATCTGTAAGAGTAACGGCAGGCGGCCGTCAATTGCAGGAAGGAATAGATTATACTGTAAATTATCAGGCTGGAACAGTTCAGATATTAGACCCCAGTTTGCAGGCTTCAAATACACCTATAGATATCTCTGTAGAGAACAATGCAATTTTTGGCCAGCAGACAAGAAGATTTACCGGTTTCAATGTTGAACATGAATTCAATAAGAATTTTATTTTAGGGGGAACTTTTGAAAACCTAAATGAAAGGCCTCTTACTCAAAAGTCCAATTATGGTGTTGAGCCGGTGAATAACAGCATTTTTGGTCTTAATGCAAATTTTTCGACAGAGGTTCCTTTTTTAACTAGGCTTGTAAATAAATTACCTAATATAGATACAGATGTGGCCTCTAATGTATCTGTTCGTGCTGAAGCGGCTTACCTCAACCCCAACTCTCCTAAAAATGCAGATTTTCAGGGAGAAACCACCACTTATTTGGATGATTTCGAAGGTGCCCAGGCCTTAATAGATATCCGTTCTTCATTGGGCTGGTCATTGGCCAGTACGCCCGAGGAGTTTCTAACGGATGGAGAGCAGGATTTAGAAACAGGTTTTGAAAGAGCTAAAATGGCCTGGTATACTATAGACCCCATTTTTTATACGAACCAGCGTCCTTCAGGTATTAATGATGATGATATATCTACAAATGAGACCCGAAGGGTTTTTATTGATGAAATATTTCCTCAGACAGATATTGCCCAGGGGCAAACTACGGTCCAGAATACTATTGATATGGCCTATTATCCCAATCAGAAAGGACCTTATAATGCCAGCACAACTTTTGATGGCCTCCAACCCAATCAAAAATGGGCCGGAATGATGCGTTCTTTAAGTAGTACAGATTTTGAGCAATCGAATGTTGAATTTGTTCAATTCTGGGTTATGGATCCATATGTAGATGGCATAGCCACCGGACCAGGTGAACTGGTTATTAATCTAGGTAATATCTCTGAGGACGTTCTAGATGATGGGCGAAAACAATATGAAAACGGTTTGCCGGGTCAGGACAGTAATGATCTAACCACGGCTACCGATTGGGGTGTAGTACCGGCTACCCAGTCTTTGGTTTATGCTTTTGATGCCAGCGAAACTAACCGTTCTCTGCAGGATATAGGTTTTGATGGCCTGGATGACAGTTTGGAAGCTGCACAAGGTTACAATGGACCAGCCGAGGATCCCGCTCTTGATAACTTCCAATACTATCTGAACAGGGAAGGGGGTATTTTAGAACGCTACCTTGACTTTAATAACGCCGAGGGAAATTCACCAGTTACTGTTACAGATACCGATAGGGGATCTACAACGTTGCCCGATGTGGAAGACATTGACCGAGACCTTACCATGAATACTATCAATAGCTATTTTGAATATCGTATCCCTATAAGACCAAACATAACTATTAATGATCCCTATGTTACAGATATTAGTGAAGAAACAACACCTGATTTGCCCAATGGAACTCAATTAAACAGCAGATGGATTCAGTTCAAAATTCCACTTAGTGATTTTAATGATGCCGTGGGGGGAATAACAGACTTTAGATCAATCAGTTTTATGCGGATGTACCTTACCGGTTTTACAGATGAAGTAGTTCTTCGTTTTGCAACACTGGATCTGGTACGTATCGACTGGAGAAATTATACGAAAACCCTTTCACCGGATAACGATGACCCCGCAGATGATGCAACGTTTGTTGATGTTAATACTGTAAACATTGAAGAGAATACTTCGAGAACACCAATTCCTTATGTATTGCCTCCCGGTGTGCAAAGAGAACAATTAAATAACAATAATACCATAATTCGTCAGAATGAGCAGTCTTTGTCTTTTAAAGTAGACAATCTTGAACCACAGGACTCACGAGGGGTATTCAAAAATATAAATATTGATATCAGACAATACAAAAGGTTAAAAATGTTCTTACATGCTGAAAAGATTATGGATTCTGATTACCTGGATGATGATGTCCCGCTGGTGGCTTTTCTAAGGATTGGTACAGATTTCTCGGAGAATTTTTATCAAATAGAAGTTCCTTTAGAATTTACGCCATTCGGATCTACAACTGCGGAAGAAATTTGGCCCGCAATAAATGAAATGGATATTGCTCTGAGTGATCTCACCAAAATTAAATCTCAGGGTATTGCCGACCAGACCTTGAATGATGTCAATTTTTATGAAATAGTTGATGGTGAAGTTGTTTCTGTTGATGAATTTGCTCCCAGAGTGTTAGGACAGATCCGTTATGGAATCAGAGGAAACCCCTCGTTGGGTACCTTGCGGAGTGCCATGCTGGGAATAAAAAATATTGATAATCTTCCAGCGCGTGGCGAAGTTTGGTTTAACGAATTGCGTATGGCAGGCTTAGATAATAACGGTGGCTGGGCTGCGCTGGCAGCAGTTGATGCAAATTTAGCCGATTTTGCCAATGTCACTGCTACAGGAGGTAAAAGTACTCCCGGATTTGGTTCAGTTGATCAAAGGCCAAATGACCGTTCTAGAGAGGATGCAGTGGCCTACGATGTAGTAACTAATGTATCTATTGGACAACTTCTCCCAAAAAAGTGGAATGTTCAGATTCCTTTTAATTTTGGAGTTTCGGAGCAATTAATAACCCCTGAATTTGATCCAGTATATGACGATATAAAACTTAAAGACAGAATAGACGCTGCAAATACTCAGGAAGAAGAAGATGAAATCCTAGAGCAGGCAGAAGATTATACTAAAAGAAGAAGTGTCAACTTTATTGGAGTACGGAAGAATAAGGGTCCTGAAGCAAAACCTCATATTTATGATATTGAAAACTTTACTTTTAATTATTCTTATAACCAGACCGATCATAGAGATTTTGAAGTTGCGAAATTAAAGAATCAGGACGTAAAGACAGGCTTTGTCTACAATTATAATTTTAAGCCTGCATCAGTAGCGCCGTTCGAAAAAAAGGATTCCCTATTTACCGGGAGCTACCTAAAATGGTTGAAAGACATTAATTTTAATCTATTACCGACCAGTTTTTCAGTTCAGTCTGATTACAATCGTCAATTCAACCAGCAGCGTTTTAGAGATGTTGTAGAACCAGGAGTCGAAAAACTTTCATTGCCATTACTCCAACAAAGAAACTATCTTTTTAATTGGCAATATGCCCTAAATTATAGTTTATCCAAATCATTGCGTCTCAATATCACGGCCTCTAACAATAATATTGTACGAAACTACTATGAAGAGGATGGGAACCCTAATTCAGATATTAACCAAAACCTGAATCTTTGGAATGGCTTCTTTGATTTCGGAGAGCCCAACAGGCATGCCCAGCAGTTTCAATTGAATTATGATATTCCATTTAACAAAATACCTATTCTGGATTTTATTAATGCGCAATACACTTACACCAGTAACTTTGATTGGCAACGGGGTGGCGACGCCATAAATGAAGTGGTTCAGGACGCCCTTGGAGATCCTAATGCTGTTATTAACACTGTCCAAAATGCCAATACACATTCGATTACCGCTGCGCTAAGCATGCAACGTCTTTATGATCAAATAGGACTTAAAAGGAGAGACGGCAAGGGAAATGTTGGGAATGCTCCTGTTCGCCGGGATAAAGCCGGAAATCCGGCTGCTGGTACGGAAAAACCAAAAAAGAAAAGTAGTGGCGCGTTCAACACTGTCATTGATATAGTAACAATGGTAAAACGAATTAACGTAAACTACAGAGAGAATAACGGTACAGTTTTGCCTGGATATACCCAGTCTATTGGATTTATTGGAACTACAAAGCCATCATTCGGTTTTGTCTTCGGAAGTCAGAAGGATGTGCGCTTCGAAGCAGCTCGTAATGGATGGCTTACCCCATATAATGAGTTTAACGAACAATATATAGAACGAACTAACAAACAGCTGAATATTACAGCTACAGCACAACCTGTTCGCGATTTGACCATTGATTTATTGGCAGACAGGCAATTTTCCAGCAGTTTACAGGAGAATTATGAGATCGACGCAGGCGAGTATATAGCCCAAACACCTAACACTTTTGGAAACTTCAGTATATCTACTATTATGATTGGCACAACGTTTAGTAAAAGTGATGAATTTGAATCAAAGAATTTTGAAACTTTCAAAAATAATAGGATTGTTGTTGCAGATAGGTTGTTCTCAGATAGGTCGAGTCCGGATTTAGGTGTAGATGAGGATGGATATCCTTTAAGATACGGTCCAACAAGCCAGGACGTGATTTTACCTGCGTTCTTTGCTGCCTACACCGGTCAGGATGTAAATAGAGTTAATTTAGATGCTTTTAGAGATATTCCCATACCCAACTGGAATATTAAGTATACCGGGTTGATGCGGATTAAATCCTTTAAAAAGAAGTTCAAACGTTTTTCATTGAGCAATGGTTACCGGTCTGCCTATAGTATAAATACTTTTCAAACCAATTTAGAAAGATCCCAGCTTATCAATGATAATCTTCCGCCAATTAATCCCGACACACAGGATTATCTTCCGGAGAATATTATTAATAATGTTGTTCTTACAGACCAGTTTAATCCTTTAATTAGAGTAGATTTTGAAATGCAAAATTCGCTAAGTGTTTTAGCAGAAGTAGGTACAGACAGAGCGTATTCTTTTAGTTTCGACAATAACTTACTTACGGAGATTACTGGCCAGGATTATACTCTGGGACTGGGATATCGTTTTAAGGATGTAAAATTTGTAACAAACATTGGTGGCCAGAAGCAACGTTTGAAGGGCGATTTAAACCTAAAGGCAGATTTTACCTTAAGAGATAATATTACCATTATTAGAAATCTCAGCTTAGATAATAATCAGATAACTGCAGGGCAAAATTTATTATCCAGCAAATTCACAGCAGATTACGCACTTAGTAAAAACCTGAATGCATTATTCTTTTTTGATTATTCATTCTCCAAATTCGCCGTTTCTACTGCATTTCCTCAGACAACCATAAATACAGGGTTTACCATTAGATATAATTTCGGTAACTAAAAACAATTTGTACGTTTATTGGAGGAGGAGTCCAAACAATATTTTTTTGGATATTGTTATCATATGATATCCGCACATAATAGGATTTAGTCTCTCATCCTGCCTATTTTTTTTGAAAACCAACAGATTATCTACTACATTTGCGGGCAAAACAAAACGAAATATAATGAATATACCATCCGAATTAAAGTACACCAAAGATCACGAATGGATAAGGATTGATGGAGATATCGCTACCATTGGCATTACAGATTTTGCACAGGGGGAGCTTGGTGATATTGTTTATGTTGAAGTGGAGACACTGGATGAAACTTTAGAAAAGGATGAGATTTTTGGCACTGTCGAGGCCGTAAAGACGGTTTCTGATCTTATTCTTCCATTAAGCGGTGAGATCATTGAATTTAACGAAATACTGGAGGATGAACCGGAGAAAGTAAATACAGACCCCTATGGTGATGGCTGGATGATTAAAGTAAAGATAAATGATACTTCGGAGATCAACGGTCTTATGAGCGAAGCAGATTATAAGGGGCTTATTGGTGTTTAAACGATATGGTTTTACTATTGGCTTTATCTGCTGGATTGTAATTATAACCATTCTTAGTCTATACTCATTTGAAGATTTTGACACGCAGAAAATATACATCCCTCACCTGGATAAGGCGGTTCATTTTTGTTTCTATTTTGTGGCCGCGATCCTGGGATCATTGTTAATTAGAGAACGAACAAAAGGACAACTAAATCTATCCAGAGCTATTATTATTACTACTCTAATTGTTATTATTTATGGTATAGTTATTGAAGTAATACAAAATACATTTACCCAGAACAGAAGTGGAGAATTATATGATGTCCTTGCGAATAGCCTTGGCGCTTTTTTTGGCGCGGGCCTAATATTTATACTTTTTTCGGGTAAATCGCAGTTAAAATGGAAAGATTAATTGCTTTTTAATCAAATTAATAGTTAAATTAGCGAATATTAAAATTTTAGAAGATGGAACTAAAAAAGAATCCAAAAGCCGATTTAAGAAAAAATAGTGGACTCTATTTTGTTTTAGGATTGGCCGTTGTTATGTTAATAGTATGGGGTGCCTTTGAGTGGAAGACTTACGATAAAACTAGTGAATATGACATTTCTTTAAATGTTGAGGATACTATAGATGAGGAAGTTCCCATGACAGAACAGATCAAAACACCTCCACCACCACCACCACCAGCTGCTCCTGAAGTAATTGAAGTTGTAGAAGATGAGGAAGAAGTTGAAGAAACCGTTATTGAATCAACGGAGACTAGTCAGGAAGAAGAGGTTATTGAAGTTGAGGATGTTGATGTTGATGAAATGGAAGAAGACGTAGATGTTCCATTTGCGGTAATTGAAGATGTACCAATTTTTCCTGGTTGTGAAGGAGCCAGTGATAAAAGAGCATGTTTTAATGAAATGATGCAAAAACATATTCGTAAAAACTTCCGTTATCCGGAAATTGCACAGGAAATGGGCGTTCAGGGTAGAGTAAATGTGATGTTTACAATCCAGAAAGATGGAAGCATAGGAAATATTAGATACAGAGGTCCGGATAAGAACCTGGAAGCAGAAGCACTGCGAATTATTGAAAAACTTCCCAAAATGACTCCTGGAAAGCAGAGGGGAAGAGCGGTTAGGGTACCTTTCAGTATTCCAATTACCTTTAAATTACAATAACTAGAAAATTTTGAAATATATTAAACCCTGACCAGGCAATGGCGGGGTTTTTTTCTGCTCTAAATTATTCGCTCTTTAAACTTTTATAGAAGGTCTCCCGCATGACTTCCGGTTTAATAAAACCATTGCCATGTGTGCTATCATAGGTAGAACTAATACTAGCATCTGTTTTTACTTCTTCAAGACTTTTTCCTGCCTCAATGGCACCCAGAATATTTGTTTTTATATCTTCTAACATGGCAACATACATTTCCAGTTCTTTTTTTGTGGAGGGTCTTCCATGACCTGGAATAATTTTTGTCTCTTCACCTATTACCATCAGTACTTTTTTATGTGCATCAATAAAACCCTGCAAACTACCATCACTATTCAGATCAATATAGGGATACCTCCCCGCAAAATAAGTATCGCCCATATGTATAACATCATTATTAACAAAATAGACCATGGCATCGCCATCTGTGTGGGCATTATGGACATGGAATGCCATGATAGTTTCCTCTCCGTCATAAAAGGTAATATCCTCCGAAAAGGTAACTTCCGGTAGCATTTTATCGTAATACTCCTTGGTAATCTTATTATCGTCTAATTTTTTTTGCTCACCGGCCATTACTCGTTTTCGAACATTGTTATGCGCTACCAAAGTTGTAAGGTCTGTGTTAAAACTTGCGTTACCTCCGGTATGGTCGCCGTGCATATGTGTATTAAATAGAAATGTAATGGGCTTAATAGTAAGTGATTCAATAGCGGCCTTTATTTTATCGCTCAAACGATCAAATTGATCATCAATCATAAATACATTCTTCTGGCCTATGTAGAGGCCAATGTTACCGCCTTGACCTGTAAGCATATATACGTCTTCTGAAAGTCTATCAATGCTAATAACCACTTCCTGGTCTTGTGCAGATAATAACGAAATGGAAAAAGATGAAATTAAGATCAGAAATTTAACTTTAATTTTATAAAAGGCCATAGATTTATATATTTATTAGTGAGGGCTTTAAAGATAATATAAACAAACATATTTCGTTGCAGGAAAATGTAATGGGCCTTATCTTTGCCACCTCATAAAAGCACACATATTGCTTCACTTTCTATACATTAAGGATTTCAAATGAAGACGGCTGTTGGAACGGCAAAAAATACAAAAAGTGTATTGACTATTGCTGATTTTAAGGAGATTACCAAATCGAGACTCGCACTTAGCGTTGTCTTTTCATCTTTAGCGGGCTATCTTTTAGGTGCTACTGAAGTCAACCCATTATCACTTCTTCTGTTAGCATTTGGAGGATATTGCATGGTAGGCGCGTCAAATGCTTTTAATCAGGTTATTGAAAAAGACCTTGATGCCTTGATGAATAGAACGAGGAACAGGCCCATTCCGGCGGGTAGAATGTCTAGTAATAAAGCCATGACCCTGGCCATAGTGATGACAATTTTAGGCGTGGTTAGCCTATATATACTCAACCCTAAAACTGCTATGTTTGGGGCCATATCTATATTCATTTATACCAGTGTTTATACACCTTTAAAAACGAAAACACCTCTATCAGTTTTTGTTGGTGCAATTCCTGGAGCAATTCCATTTATGTTGGGCTGGGTCGCTGCCACAGATAACTTCGGAATAGAACCGGGAACACTTTTCATGATCCAATTTTTCTGGCAATTCCCTCACTTTTGGGCGTTAGCTTGGATGCTGGATGAAGATTATCAAAAAGGAGGGTTTAAATTGTTACCTACCGGGAAAAAGGATAAGGGTACCGCAATTCAGATAATAATGTATACAATTTGGATGATAATCATCTCCGTAATTCCAGTTTTTGGAATAACCGGGAGTTTACATTTATCTATTCCGGCTGCTATAATTATCCTTATTATGGGTTTAGTAATGCTGGTTTATGGCTTCAGATTATTTGAAAAAAGAGACAATAAATCGGCAAGGAAACTTATGTTAATAAGTGTAAGCTATATCACTCTTATGCAGTCGGTTTATGTTATTGATAAATTTTTATAATTCATATGGATCTTACACAAGGGACAAGTAAAGAAAAGAATGCCAGGGCAAAGAAAATGATGCTGTGGTTTGGAATAGCGAGTCTGCTTATGGGATTTGCAGGATGGACCAGCGCCTATATTGTTAGTAGTTCTCGTGCAGATTGGCTTAAAGACTTTGAACTCCCATCAGCTTTTTTATATAGTACTATAATTATCATACTTAGTAGTGGTACTTACATCCGGGCAAGTAAAGCGATTAAAGCAAATAAGAGCAACCTTGGTACCAAATGGTTGTTGCTTACACTGTTACTCGGCATTGTATTTATTTTTATTCAGTTCTCAGGATTTTCACAACTGATTAACCAAGGTTACTATTTTACAGGACCTACCAGTAATATTACAATGTCTTACATTTTTTTAATTGCAACCGTGCACATTGTTCATGTCATTGCAGGACTTGTTTCACTTTTGGTAGTATTGTACAATAACATTAAGAATAAATACTCCTATACGAACACATTGGGAGTGGAACTGGGGGCAACTTTTTGGCATTTTCTAGATCTTTTATGGGTTTATCTAATACTGTTTTTTTATTTCTTTAGATAATAAATGGATACAAATTTTGATTTGTATCATAATTGGGCTTTTCTAGTGTTGAAAAAAATGTAAATTTGCCATTATTCTTATAACACGATATATTTGTTTATGGATTCTACGGTAACAACAAGTACAGAAGAAAGCGTTTGGGGGGGTGGAAACCGACCTTTAGGAGCAAGTTATGGAAAGCTAATGATGTGGTTCTTTATAGTTTCCGATGCTTTGACATTTTCGGGATTTTTGGCCTCTTATGGTTTTTCTAGATTTAAGTTTATTGAAACTTGGCCAATAGCCGATGAGGTATTTACTCACGTTCCATTTTTTCATGGAAATTTCCCAATGTATTATGTTGCATTTATGACATTTATCTTAATTATGTCATCTGTAACGATGGTACTTGCAGTTGATGCTGGTCACCGGATGATGAAGAATAAGGCCATTATCTATATGTTCCTTACCATTATAGGAGGGGCGATCTTTGTGGGTTCTCAGGCATGGGAATGGGCTACATTCATCAAGGGTGATTACGGTGCGATAGAAACAAGAGGCGGAAGAATTTTGCAATTTGTAAAGGCAGACACCGGTGAAAGGGCCGCGTTATCAGATTTTTCCAAAACATTACCATCTGAACGTATTGATCATGAAATGAAAAATGGAGTATGGTTTTACCAGGGTGAAGCCCTTCCCTCTTATAACGTTAATGAAGTTATAGAAGGATTAAAATCAAATCCAAATATTCTGATCAGAACGGAAACCATAGATTCAGCAGGAGAAAAAACACTGTTGACAAGAGAAGAATCATTAAATAAGATCAAAGATGCGAAATTAGTAGTTGAAGGAGCAAATTTAATAAGGAACGAATATGGAAGTCGACTTTTTGCTGATTTCTTTTTCTTTATTACAGGATTTCACGGTTTCCACGTATTTTCGGGTGTAATTATCAATATTATAATTTTCTTTAATATTATCCTGGGCACCTATGAGAGAAGGGGTCATTATGAAATGGTTGAAAAAGTAGGGCTTTATTGGCATTTTGTAGATTTGGTCTGGGTTTTTGTTTTTACCTTTTTCTATCTGGTTTAAAAAGAGAAGCAAAGAAGTATTAAAAGAATATCATATTTAATATAACACAATTTAGAATGGCACACGCACACAAGCTGGAGATTTTTAGAGGACTAATAAAATTTAAATCCAACACTCAAAAAATATGGGGTGTATTGGTCTTTCTGACCATAGTTACCGGAGTAGAAGTAGCTCTGGGGATTTCGAAACCACATATTCTGGCGGCCAATACCTTTTTGGGTATGAAAATTCTAAATTGGATTTTTATAATCTTAACCCTGGTTAAGGCTTACTATATTGCCTGGGATTTTATGCATTTGCGTGATGAGAAAAGTTCCTTGCGAAGAGCTATCGTGTGGACACCAATTTTTTTGGTAGCCTATCTTATTTTTATACTCTTGTTCGAGGCAGATTATATTTACTATGTCTTTAAAGATGGCTACGTAACATGGGATTTCTAACAAGGAATTAACAGAGCTTAAAGACGGTATAACAGCCGTCTTTTTTATTTTTGTAATGTCTAAATAATGACCAATGAAAAAGACATTCGTCTTGGTGGTACTTTTTATCTTACCACTGGTTGCCTATTTGTTTTTTGCCTCAGGGGTAAACAATTTTGGGAAACTCCCTATACTAACCGAGGGGGTTTTAGATATTCCTGAAAATATAGATAAAATTACTTTCGAGGATAAGATTACTGTTTTGGGCTTTTTGGGAAATAATGTTGAACTTAAAAAAGGTAATGCATTTAATCTGAATCAAAAAATTTACAAACCATTCTATGAGTTTAATGACTTCCAAATGGTTATGATTATGCCTGTCGGAACTGAGGATAAAGTTGATGAATTAAAGGCAGAACTTGGTAATTTGGTTGATATTGAGAACTGGAAATTTATATTTATTGAAGATGAAGAAATCAGGTCTGTTTTCAATTCATTAAAGACAAATCTTAGTCTTGATAAAAACCTTGGTACCCATTATGTTTTTATAATAGACAAGAAGAAAAATCTCAGAGGCAGAACAGACGATGAAGAGGAGGTTACCAAGTATGGTTTTAATGCCACCTCTGTTGCGGAACTTAATAATAAAATGGAGGATGACGTCAAAATCATTTTAGCGGAGTACCGTATGGCCCTTAAGAAGAACAATGCAGATAGAACCAACTAATGAGAAATAAATACACTTATGTTTGGGTATCACTGGTTGTCCTGGTTTTTGGGATCATTTTTATTCCCAAAATTATTGAGCGCATAAAGACAGGTACCATCACGCAACATGATCGTATGAATCTTGCTGGTATTGATGAAACACTTGGTTTTATTTATTTGAATAATGAGAAAAGAAAGGTTCCAAATTTTGCATTTCTAAATCAGGATAGCTTGTTAATTTCTCAAAAAGACTACGAAGGAAAGGTATATATAGTTGAGTTTTTCTTCACAACATGTCCTACAATTTGTCCTGTTATGAATTCCAACCTGGTTGAAATCCAGGAAGAATTCAGGGATTTTGATGATTTTGGTGTAGCCTCGTTTACAATTAACCCGGAATATGATACGCCAAGGGTGTTGAAAGAGTATGCTGAAAAATATGGTATAAATGATATGGATTGGCACCTAATGACCGGGGACCGTCAGGAAATCTATGACCTTGCAAATATTGGCTTTAATATTTTTGCTGCAGAAAATTCAGAAGTCCCTGGTGGATTTGAACATTCTGGCTTATTTGCATTAGTTGATAAAAATGGATATCTCCGCTCAAGAACTGATGATTTTGGAAACCCAATTATTTATTACCGAGGAACAATAAGCGAATCTCAGGGAGAAAATGATGAGGGAGAAAAACAAGAGATTAGTATTTTAAAGGAAGACATAAAAAAACTTCTAAGTGAATAAACCTAACAAAACAGTAAAGGAGCGGAAGTTTAACAAGATAATTACCATAATATCAATTTTGGTTCCTTTGGTGGTAGCGGTTTTATTTGGCGTTAAAATCCCAAATTCTGAACCTTTAGGATATCTGCCTCCTATTTACGCATCTATTAATGGACTTACAGCAGTATTACTTTTTTATGCCGTTTGGGCTATTAAGAACGGTAAAAGAGTTTTGCATCAGAATACTATGAGTGCTTGTATTATCCTGTCTATGCTTTTCTTACTCATGTATATTGCTTATCATATGACCGCAGATTCCACATCTTATGGAGGCATGGGTGTAATCAAGTATTTATATTATTTTATACTTATTTCGCATATAATTTTATCCATTGTTATTATACCTCTTGTCCTTAAAACTTATGCCCGAGCATATTTAAAAGATTTTGAACGCCACCGTCAACTTGCCAGAATTACATTCCCTATCTGGTTATATGTAGCCGTTACCGGAGTTATTGTTTATTTAATGATTTCACCATATTATGAATATTAAAAATTTGTATTTTAATAATACTTTATATAAAAATATAGGAGCTTGAAAATTAAAGGCCTTTTACTCGTAATTTTATTCTTTGCACTACCAGGGCTATTAACAGCTCAATGCGCTATGTGCAGGGCAGTTCTGGAAAGTCAGGACGACAATTCTATGGCTGAAGGTATTAATAATGGGATTGTGTATTTAATGGCACTTCCTTACATTTTGTTAGGTGTACTTTTTTACTTAGTTTACAGGAAAATGAGATCATAGAACTATGGGTTCAACTTTAACACTATTTTACGGTTCCCACTGTAACAATTCCGTTTTCTGGAAGTCTTATTTATTAGAAGTTATAACATCATTCACCAATCAACCAACTCCATGTTCGATCTCGAAAGATGGCAGGAAATTTTTGACGCGATCCGTAAAAACAAATTACGGACCTTCCTTACTGGGCTATCTGTGGCCTCTGGAATTTTTATACTTGTAATTTTATTGGGTTTTGGTCAGGGTATGCAAAATGGCATTGCCCATGAATTTGAAGAAGATTCGGCTACCAGTGTATGGGTTTGGCCGGGAGTTACTTCCAAAGAATTTAAAGGACTTAATCCGGGTAGGAGTATCCAACTAAAAAATGAAAATTATACTTCTTCGCTGGCCTTGTTTGGAGATGAAGTTGAATACAAATCACCTAGGGTATTTGTCCGTGATGTGCAGGTGAATTACGGAAAAGAGGCCTTGGTTTATGGTATACAGGGAGTTTCCTATGATTTTCAGTTTATTGAAAATGCAAAAATGTCTGAAGGGAGATTTTTAAATTACCAGGATGAAGTAAATACAGCTAAGGTCGCTATTATAGGAAATAAAATTAAGCACGATGTATTTAAGGACGTAGAAACCCCTTTGGGAGAGTTTATAAATATATCTGGTATATTATTTAAAATTGTTGGGATATTTTCCGAGAGAGAGGATCGGGAAGAAGAGCGTATTTATATCCCTATAACTACCGCACAGCGAGTATTTAACGGGGGAGATCGAATTAATAATATGAGCTACACAATGCCAATGGTGGAAAATTTTGACGAGGCTGTGGTTCAGGCAGTAGCTTTTAAGGAAAATTTACAGGCACACCTGCAGCAGGTTCATACAGTGGCACCGGAAGATACAGGTGCAATACAGGTATGGAGTGCATTGGAGGAAGCGAAGCGCTATTATAGTCTCACAGGAAATATTAAATTCTTTTTCTGGTTTGTAGGGATCTGTACAATCATCGCCGGGGTTGTAGGTGTAAGTAACATCATGCTGATTGTTGTGAAGGAAAGAACAAGAGAAATAGGAATCCGAAAAGCCCTAGGAGCAAAACCTTGGTCGATTGTAGGAATGATTTTGCATGAATCTATTTTTGTAACAGCCATTTCCGGCTTTGCAGGACTTATTTTTAGCATGGGGCTTTTGGAAATAGTAGGGCCATATATAGAAGTGGATTACATCCTTAACCCTTCGGTTAATTTTAATGTTGCCATTTCTACTGTTCTGGTTCTGATTTTTGCGGGAGCAGTTGCAGGATTTTTCCCCGCATGGAGGGCGGCAAGTATTCATACTATCGACGCCTTAAGAGACGAATAATATATTGAGAATATGTTTAATAAAGATCGTTGGAAAGAAATTTTAGAAGTGCTGACCACTAATTGGTTCAGAACTGTACTTACTGCTTTTGGCGTTTTCTGGGGCATACTCATATTAATTATTTTACTTTCTGCAGGAAAAGGCCTGGAAAACGGTATAAAAGCAGATTTTGGAGATATTGCAACAAATACCATGTTTATGTGGACAAGGAGTACCACAAAAGCCCATATGGGCTTACCTATTGGAAGAAGATTTCGATTTAAGGTAGAAGATGTAAAGAGCATAAGGGATAATATACCCAATCTAAGGTTTATATCACCCAGGAATCGACTAGGCGGCTTTGGAAATGACAATAATGTGGTAAGAGGTCTAAATACAGGGGCATATAACGTATATGGAGACTATCCTGAGATAATCAACCAGGATCCCATGACCATTACAGAAGGACGTTTTATAAATCAGAATGATATTAGGGAAAAACGGAAAATAGCAATTATTGGATCCGGAGTTAGAAATGAACTTTATGATAAAGGAGAGCCTGTAATGGGAAGCTATATTAAGATTCAGGGGGTGAATTTTATGGTAGTGGGAACCTATAAGAAGAAGAGTAATGACGGTGACGGGGAAGAGGCACAAAAAGAAATATTTGTACCTTTTACTTCTTTTTCACAGGCATTTAATATGGGAAATGACGTAGGTTGGATGGCAATTACAGCCCACGACGGAACTTCAATTTCCAGTAAAAAAGAAGATATTGTTAATTTAATGAAAACCAAACACAAAATACATCCTGAAGACACAAGGGCAGTTGGTTATTTTGATCTATATGAACAGTATAACAGAGTAGAAAGCTTATTCGGAGCAATGAGTTTTATCGCGTATTTCGTGGGAATTTTAGTTTTATTATCCGGAATAATCGGAGTGAGTAATATTATGTTGATTGTAGTTAAGGAAAGGACCAAGGAAATAGGGATTCGCAGGGCATTAGGTGAGGATCCCTGGTCTATTAAGAAGCAGATTCTTTTGGAGTCAATTTTTCTTACGATTATATCCGGTATGGCGGGAATTATCATTGGTGCTCTATTTATTTATGGTGTTAATGCCTTATTAGATGCAAATGGCCCTGTGGATATGTTTCTGAATCCCAGCGTAAGCTTAGGTGTAGTTAGTGTGGCGCTATTCATTCTGGTATTGTCAGGATTACTTGCAGGTTTTATTCCGGCTCAAAGTGCTATAAAGGTTAAGCCAATAGATGCTTTAAGAACAGAATAAATATGAAACATCAATCATTTAAACTATAAAAAATGAAAAAGTCAGTAACTATTATCATTCTAATTGTCATTTTTATGGCTTTCGGAGGGTCTATGTATTACCTCTATCAAAAGAATGAAGAAGATCCAATTGTATATGAAACCGAGAAAGCTTCTACCCAGACCATTATCAAAAAAACAGTGGCCACCGGTAGTATACTACCTTTAGAGGAAGTCCTGATAAAACCCAATATTTCGGGAGTTATCGAAGAAATTTTTGTAGAAGGAGGAGACTTCGTAAAATCCGGTGATTTACTGGCTAAAATAAAAGTGGTGCCTAACCTTAATGCACTTAATGATGCCAAAAATAGTATTGATGAGGCAAAAATTGCCTTGGATGACCAAAGGCGAAATTTTGATAGGCAAAGCAGTCTTTTTAGTAAAGGTGTAATCTCAAAAGTTGATCTGGAAAGAGCGCAGGTAGGTTATGACCAGGCCAAGCAATCCTACAGTGCAGCAAATAAAAGATATGATATTGTTAAAACAGGAACTACCAAAGGTTATGGCAATGCTGCAAATACCTTGATCAGGTCTACTGTGACAGGAATGGTTTTGGAAGTACCTGTAGAAGTAGGTAACCAGGTGATTGAAAGTAATAATTTTAATGAGGGAACCACAATTGCGGCTATAGCAGATGTAGATAAAATGATATTTGAAGGAAAGGTAGATGAATCTGAGGTGGGAAAGATAAAGGAGGACCTGCCATTGGAAATTACTGTTGGAGCACTTGAAAATGTAACTTTTGACGCTATTTTGGATTATATAGCTCCTAAGGGTAATGAGGAAAATGGAGCTATTCAATTCGAAATTAAAGGAACCTTAAAGAAACAGGATTCAGTCTTTATCCGGGCAGGTCTAAGTGCCAATGCATCAATAATACTGGATAGGGCAGATAGTGTTCTTTCTATAAAAGAAGCGCTGGTTCAATTTGACCCTGAAACCAAAAAACCATTTCTGGAAATTTCTACCGGGGATCAGCAATTTGAAAGAAGGGATATAGAATTGGGAATTAGTGATGGAATTTATGTAGAAGTGAAGTCTGGTCTGGAAAAAGAAGATGAGATAAAAGTATGGAATGAGGTAAAACCCGATGAGTTTGGAGGATAGCTTTTTAACAAAATATTTTGAAGATTATTTGTAACAATTTAACAACTTGCCTGTCCTATTATCGGGTTTGAAGTAGTTTAACTTAAGACACTAACCATGATTGAAATAAAAGATTTGCACAAATCCTATAAGATGGGTAGCAATGTCCTGCATGTTTTAAAAGGGATTAATTTTACTGTTAAAGAAGGGGAATTAGTTGCAATTATGGGCTCATCCGGTTCTGGAAAATCTACCCTATTGAATATTCTTGGGATGCTGGATGTGGCTGATTCCGGAGAATACACACTGGATGGTGTGCCGATAAAAAATCTCAATGAAACTAAAGCTGCCAATTACCGAAATAAATTTTTAGGATTTGTTTTTCAATCATTTAATCTTATCAATTATAAAAGTGCTCTGGAAAATGTGGCTTTGCCTTTGTACTATCAGAGAGTACCAAGAAAAGAACGGCAGGAAAGAGCATTGAAATATCTGGATCAGGTAGGTCTGAAAGAGTGGGCTACTCATTTGCCTAGTGAACTTTCAGGAGGCCAGAATCAAAGAGTTGCTATTGCCAGGGCTATGGCCTCGGAACCAAAGGTACTTCTTGCCGATGAACCAACAGGAGCCCTGGATAGTACTACCTCTTATGAAGTCATGGATTTAATTCAGAAAATTAACGACCAGGGTAATACCATTTTAGTCGTAACCCATGAAGATGATATTGCCCATATGTGTAAACGGATTGTTTACCTTAAAGACGGTGTTATTGTTGAAGATAAAAAAGTTAAGCAAGTAATGGCATCAGCGTATGTTTAGCCGAGATACCTGGAACGAGATATTTGAAACTATTCAAAAAAATAAACTTAGGACCTTTCTTTCAGGTTTTACTGTGGCTCTGGGGATATTAATTTTTGTTTCACTATTTGGTCTGGGAAACGGCCTTATTAACACCTTCGACAAATTTTTCCAGGAAGATGCCACCAACGTACTCTATCTTTTTCCCGGAAAAACTACACTCCCGTATAAAGGGTATAAATCAATGAGGCGAATTGAATTTGAAAATAGCGACCTGGCGGATATTAAAAAGAATTTCCCAATGTTTCTGGAATATGTAACCCCTAGAATTACAAGAAACAGGTTGGTGAAATTCGAGGAAGAATCTGACAATTATAACACTACTGGGGTAGATTGGGGCCACCAATTTGCTGAAAAGACAATTATTATGAAAGGCCGGTACCTAAATGTGGAGGATATTAAGAATAAGACAAAGTATGCGGTGATTGGGCGTTTAGTGGAACAGGACCTATTTGGATCTAAAAATGCGCTTGGTAAATATTTGGATGTTGGCGGAAGTGTTTTTAAAGTCATTGGTGTTTTTCAGGACGATGGAGGCGATAGGGAAGAACGTGGAATATATATCCCGTATACAACGCTCCAGCTAATTGAAAAAAACACAGATAAAATAGACCAGATGGTAGTAGCCTTTAAACCAGAAATGGGTTATATGGGAGCCATGGCTTTCGAACGTAGTTTGGATAAGTTCTTTAAAGACAAGAAATTCATAAATCCGGAAGATCAAAATGGAATTTTCATCAGAAACGTTGCAGATCAATTACAGCAAAATCAACAATTTGCACGGGTATTGCAAATTATAGTCGCTTTTGTGGCTTTTGGGACCATAATTGCCGGCATTATAGGTATAAGTAATATCATGGTGTTTGTGGTTAAGGAACGTACCAAGGAATTAGGAATACGAAAAGCCTTAGGTGCTACTCCAAAAGCAGTAATCAGTACAATTTTACTTGAATCGGTTTTTATTACAACAATATCGGGCTTTACGGGGATGCTGATTGGAATTGCGCTACTTACTTCTTTAGGGGAGAGTTTGGCCGAGGATTATTTCATTACCAATCCATATATAAATACTGCTGTGGCCATATTTGCAACCCTTGTTTTAATAATATTTGGTGCAATTGCGGGCTATATTCCGGCCAAAAGGGCAGCACGCATTAAACCTATAATAGCCTTACGAGATGAATAGTATTCGATTTCTTTTTGACAAAAATACCTGGCAGGAAATTTTCGGATCTATCGGAAAGAATAAAACCAGGACTATAATTACTGTTATAGGAGTGTTATGGGGTATTTTTATCTATATAGCTCTGGCAGGTGCCGCAAAAGGAATGGACAACGGATTTGAAAAAAACTTTGAAACCGTGGCTAAAAATAGTATTTGGGCCTGGTCTCAAAGTACCAGTATGCCTTACGCAGGTTTTAAAACTGGTAGACAGTTACGATTAAAAGTCCAGGATGCGACTGTCTTGAAAAACCGTATTCCCGAAATTCAGTACATAGCACCTGTAAATACTAAAGGAGCATTTGGCGGAGCATCGGCTCTGACGGTACGAGGAATTAAATCCAATAGCTATGCGGTGTATGGTTACTTTCCCGAAATAGCAAAGATTGCAACACAAAAAATTTATGACAACGGAAGGTTTATAAACGATGAAGATATCGCTCAGGCTAGAAAAGTTTGTGTTATTGGTGATCGCACTCAGCAGGAGTTATTTGATAAAGATGAGGATCCAATAGGCAGTTATATTAGGGTTGAAAATGTTTATTTTCAGGTAGTTGGAGTGCATAAATTTACGCAGACAACGCCATTTGGTACAGACGGAGATATCTTTATTCCCTTTACAACATTCAAAAAACTTTATAATACAGGGAATGATTCTCAGTTTTTTACAATAGCGGCATATGATGATGCCGATGTTATTCAGGTAGAAAAAGATATTAAAGCTGTTTTAAGAAGTATTCATAAGGTTCACCCGGAAGATGAGCGCGCATTTGGGGCCTTTAATCTTGGAGAAATATTTAGTAAGATTATGGGTTTTGCAAACGGGATAACCTTTTTATCTTTAATTGTTGGAGTTGCCACAATCCTGGCCGGGGTAATCGGAATTGGTAATATCCTGCTAATATCAGTTAAAGAACGTACCAAGGAATTAGGCATTCGCCGGGCATTAGGCGCAACACCAAGGGAAGTGCGTTCTCTGATTATTTTAGAATCTGTATTTCTGACTATGATTGCCGGAATTGTGGGCATTATACTTGGGGCCGGTGTTTTAAGCGTCATCAATAACCTCACTAAGGATATCAATTTTCCATATACAAATCCAACAGTTCCAATACCTTACGTCCTGGGGGCATTGGCCATAATGATAATATTGGGAACACTAATAGGTTCAATTCCTGCACAAAGGGCTGTGAGTATTAAGCCCATAGATGCGTTAAGAGAAGAATAAACAAAACCATTAACTATATACTAACACATTAGATTAAGATGAATAAGATTGTAAAATATGTATTGATTGGGATTCTGGGGCTCGGGGCATTGTGGGCAGCTGCTTTTTTTATAAAATCCAATAGTAAATCAGCAATAACATACGAAACAAAAAAGCCATTTACATCAAATATTGAAAAGAAAACGGTAGCCACCGGTAAAGTAATCCCTGAAGATGAAATCGAGATTAAACCTCAAATTTCTGGAATTATTGAAACAATTTATCTTGAAGAAGGTGCCCAGGTTAAGGCGGGGGATTTAATTGCCGTAATAAAAGTGGTGCCTAATGAGCAATCTTTGAATCAGGCACGTGGAAGGGTAAGGAATGCTGAGATTGCTTTAAATAATACCGAAATTGAATATATAAGAAATAAGGCCATATTTGATAAAGGGGTTATTTCCAGTCAGGACTTTAACGTCTTGCAATTACAATATGATCAGGCCGTTCAGGAGCTGGACAATGCTCGCGCAGATTATCAGATTATTAGAAGAGGTTCTGCCGGAGGTTCTTCAAGTGCTAATACCAACATTCGGGCTACGGTTGCCGGCACATTGTTGGAAATTCCGGTGAGGGAAGGAGATCAGGTCATTCAGAGCAATAACTTTAATGATGGGACAACCATTGCTACCATTGCCGATTTGGGCAAGATGATTTTTGAAGGAAAGGTGGATGAAGGAGAAGTAGGAAAATTGGAGATAGGCATGCCCCTTGAAATTAGTTTAGGAGCCATTGATGATCAAAAATTTGAAGCAAAGTTAAAGTTCATCGCACCAAAAGGAATAGAAGAATCAGGTGCCGTACAATTTAAAATAGAAGGCGATGTGGTTGTGGAAGGAGATTTTATGATCAGGGCGGGTTATAGTGCTAATGCATCACTGGTACTTGAGAAAAAAGACAGTGTTATGGTAATACCAGAAGCACTCCTGCAATTTGATAAGGAGACAGATGAACCCTATGTCGAAGTAGCTGTGGGCGATCAGAAATTTGAACGCAAAGAGGTGGAAATAGGAATTTCCGATGGGGTTAACGTGGAAATTATCTCAGGCATAACTGAAGAAGATGAAGTAAAGGTCTGGAACAAAACGGAGCCGATTAAGAAAGGTGAAGACGAAGAGGAGGACGGTGAAGAAGATGCATAATTAACATAAATACAAATAGTCAATCAATTATAATTATTAAAAAACGACAGATGAAATTTAAACTAACTGCACTATTATTCCTATGTGTGATTGGAATGGCAATAGCACAGAAAAAGATATGGACCCTTGAAGAGTGTGTTACTTACGCGGTAGAAAATAACCTCTCAATACAACAATTCGAATTGGACCTGGAAAATGCTACTATTGATAAATCGGATGCCATTGGCGCATTTCTTCCTAATTTAAATGGAACTTTGAATGGTCAAAGTAATACGGGTCTCTCTTTTGACCCAACTAATAATCAACCGGTTAACACTACACAAATAACCTCTTCCGGAAGTGTTACTTCCTCAGTACTTTTATTTGATGGAGTTAGAAATATTCACAGGCTTAACAGATCCAAGCTTAACGTAATCGCAAACCAATATCGTCTAGACAATCTGGTGAATGATATTCGATTAAATGTGGCTATAAATTATTTAAATATTTTGTCTAGTAAGGAAGCTGCAAAAGTTGCCAAAGCGCTTTATGCCGTTACAGAACAGGATTTAAACAAAACCAGGGAATTAGTTGAGTCAGGTGTGGTCGCTAGAGGAGATTTATTGGAAATTGAGGCGACTGCTGCAACCCAAGAGCAGCAAATTATCAATGCAGAGAACGACGTGCTTATAAATCGTATTAGTTTAGCTCAATTACTTCAGATCACGGATTATGTAAACTTTGATATTTCAGATGTAGATTTTGAGGTGCCTGCCGCGGAGATATTGAATAATTCACCTAAGGCAATTTTTGATAAAGCTATGACTTACTGGTATGAAACCAAGTTTTTTGAGACCAATGTGGAATTGGCTGAGAAAGATTTATCTCTGGCTAAAGGAGAAACTTATCCAGTACTTAGTGCATTTTTTAACTATAATACGCGCTATTCGGATCAGTTTTTAGATGCCATAACCGGGCAGGTAATACCATTTAGAGACCAATTATGGATAAATGATGGTGTCGGATACGGGGTACAAATTAATATACCTGTTTTTAATGGTTGGAGTACAAGAAATAAGATTAAACGATCACAAATTAATGTCATAAAAGCTGAACTGGATCTGGAACAAAATAAATTGGATCTGGAAACCAACATAAATCAGGCCTATGTTGATGTGGTTAACAGCTCTAAAGCCTATGACGCCGCCCTTAAAACAAGGGAGGCCAGGAGATTGGCTATGAATTACTCTAGAGAAAGATTTGATGTGGGTATTATGAATTCATTTGATTACAGCCAGGCACAGTCCAGAGTAGACAATGCGGAAGCTGAAGTGATACGAACCAAATATGACTACGTTTTTAGAATAAAAGTATTGGAATTCTACTTTGGACTTCCTATTGTAATTGATTAAAGAAAAAATAAATTTTAGTTT
>CAZHWD010000087.1:0-21847 GCA_964536335.1 uncultured Eudoraea sp.
AGGGCTAATTGCCTTGCAAATCCATTGTCCTGATATTGAACCTGATTTTGTCCTCTTTCATACGCTTCATGGATAAGTCCGGAGTATTCATAAGTGGTGTTAGCCACTCCTCTTAAAAACTTAAGCTGATCTCCATACATACAGTTATTAAACAAACTGTCATCCAGGCTATATTGAACTCCTGATTCTGCAATTTCTTCCAGCTGATCAATATTAGAAGTAACAAACGCATAGTTGGTTTCTTCACCCTGGAATACCAGACTACCAAAATTTCCAATTTGAATAGCTGCAGGTGATGCAGGTGGATTTACCAGATAATCAGGGTAAATATTTTCAAAATAACGACCCATCCAACCAGTATTCAGTCCATCGAAACCGGTTGTTGTCAAATCGGTGTTCGCATAAATATCAGATCCTGTAAAGTGAGATAAACTTTGATTTTCATAACCTACACCATGAACCGCTTTTACCTGTCCGGCACCCCACATGGGCTCCAGGGAATTCATATAAGTAGGGATTCCAAACTCATCGGAAAGTTTAAGGATCTTACTTTCTGGAATATAGATATTAGGTCTTGCATTGGCGTACGTATCGTACTGCTCAATCGGGATCACCGTGCTCAATCCGTCATTACCGCCAGAAAGACGTATGAGGATCAAAATACAATCTGTATCGGCATTGGCAATGGCCGCGGTCAGCGGGGACGGTGCAGATGCGGTAAGCATATTACTGCCTAGCATCATAGAACCAGACCCGGCAATGCCCAATGCCTGTAAAAAGGATCGACGACTCCAATACTTATGTTCCTCGTCGTGTCCGTTGTTGTTTTTTATATTTATAGGTAGATGATTATTACTCATAGTCGTAGGTTTTATTTAAGTTGAAACTCAGGTTGTCTGGATAAATGCATAAGCAATAAGAATACTTGTGAAGGTACTTCCGGGCTAACCGAAAGCATCCATAATCCAAGTCCGCCAGGAATGTAATCTGAACCGTAATAGTTTTCCGGGACATCTTCAATTTTGAAAACATCCATTGCATTTTCAAAATCCTGGGGTGTAAGCAATCCTTTTGGTGTAAATTTATCTACTATGGCTCTAACCACAGTTTCGGGATTACTTGTATTGCTATCAGCAGCACCAACTGCATCCATTGCAAGGGTTCGGAATTGCTGCGGGTTATTCTGGTAAAACATTTCCAGATATACTTCAGCAGAGAGCCATCGCCCTATCATAAAATTGGTGTTAATCCATGTCCTGTTTCTTTGCCATCCGGCAACATCCACAGGATCAAAAAGTTCCTGCCCTAAAAGTCGGCTTGTATCAATCACATTAAGTAAAGTTCCATTGTCATACGCGAAATTGGTTTCATTAATTAGATTAAGATAAATATCAAACGGACTTTTTATAATGACTCCTATTGCTTCATCATCAAAAAAGTGCTGACTTGAGAAAAGTTGTGTAAGCACAGGGGCAATTTCAAAGTTATTGGCAACAAAAGTATTGGCCAATTGTGAAATTATCATTTGTGCATTACCGGCATCATCACTGGAATCGGGATGAACAAAATATTCGTATAATTTTTCACAAATAAAGCCGGCTATTTCATTTGGCCTTTGTTGGAAAAGGATATTTATGACATCATCATAACCCCAATTACCGGTCTGGCCTAAAATAGTTTTAGGGCCGGCGTCAAATCGGGTAGGATCAAAAAGAACCTGTTCACAACCAATTTCACCTCTTTCAACATAACCGGTAAGGGCCTTTGCTGTTTCAATAATATCCTGTTCGGTGTAACCGTTTCCTTCACCCAATGTAAAAAGCTCATACAATTCCCTTGCAAAATTTTCATTGGGATTGTTACCATTGTTATAAACACCATCTAAATAATATAGCATGGCACTGGTAAGGCCCATCTCACTAATAAAGGTTCTGAAATTACCAATGGCATTTCGCTGAAGACAATTCACATAATAGTAAAGGAATGAATTACAATCATAAACGTCCAATTCTGTAACTAAATGGTTGCTCCAGAAAAAGCTTAGTCGTTCCCTGAGATTGTTATTCAATAAGCCATTGGTATAGCTTATCCGCCATTCCTCTCTTTGGGCACGTCTAACTTGTCCTGCAACATCATCGTCTGCCGGATAGTTGCTGTTGTTCCAATCTGCCCAAGCAGGAGCAGGAGTGGGGGCCATAGTGACCGCTTCATTGATTAAGCTATTTACCAACGTGCTGGCATCAGCGCCAACCGCATCGGTGATAGTCTGTACTGAGGCACTAAAACCCAGTCTTCTGTACAAATGCGCCGCCCTATATTTATCCAAGGGTGTTGTGTACGGCGCTAATGTAGAGGTATTACAATTAACGAAGTATTCCATAGTTTTTTAGGCTTTAAGAACGTTCATGTGTTTAGGGGCAAATTCTTAACGCTTAAACTTAATGGATATTATGGTCATTAAAGTATTTTCGTTATTCTGCAGGGAAATTACAATCTTCTTGTTGAAATTGGGATTGATTTGCCGATATTTTCGACAAACTGCTTTATTTTTTAAGAAATTGACGAATTTATGGGTGCGCATAATGAATTCGGGAAGGAAGGTGAAGAATTAGCGACAGCTTATTTAGTGAAAAATGGATACCTTATTATTTGTCGTAATTTCCGCTATTTGAAAGCTGAAATTGACATCATTGCGCAAAAAGGCAAAACAATTGCTATAATAGAAGTGAAGTCGAGAAACTCAGCATATTTTGAAAATATTGCTGAAACGGTAAGTAAAAAGAAAATAGGTTTGCTGGTATCTGCTGCGGATTATTATATAAACACAAATAAATTTGATAGGGAAGTTAGGTTTGATATCATTACTATCCTTAAAGAAAACGACAAATTTCTCATTGAGCACTTCGAAAATGCTTTTTATCATTTTTAATAATTTGTTTTATTTATAACATTATGTTATTTTTGATGCAATATTTGAAATATGAAAACCATCTCCTCCGTTGTAGAACATTACATAAAAAAGAAACCCTTTTTACAAAGTGCGCTTGCCCAGGGAATTATTAACCTCACTTCTCTATCGCGACTTATCAAACCAGAAATTCAAGAAGAATTGGGGAAGGATATCCGCAATGGGGCCATAGTTATGGCGCTTAAGCGTTTGTCTGATGATCTTGAATTCAGAGCGACCCACAAAATAATAAAAGTTCTTAAAAATATTGGGGAAATCACGGTTCGTTCTTCACTAACGGATTTTACTTTTCTGGTATCTGATACTATCTTAGAAAACCAAACGAAACTACTCGATGAGGTTAATAAAAATAAAGATGTCTTTTACACTTCTTCCAGAGGGGTTAATGAGCTTAATATTGTGGTTAGCAATAGTTTGGACAGTACTGTAGAAAAGTTATTTAAGAATGAAAAGTGTACGCAAAAGGCTGAAAACCTATCTTCTATTACCGTAAAACTCCCGGCAGAGAATGTTTCCGTTCCGGGCATTTACTATTTTATTTTTCAGCGATTGGCCTGGGAAGGAATCGTCCTTTACGAAGTAATTTCCACTACCAATGAATTCACTATCCTTGTAAATGATGACCAGGTAGACATTGCATTCAAGACAATAAAGGATTTAAAATCTTTGTAAACAGCGTTTAAAAATCTATGCTAATTGGCCTTAAAGGGGCCATATACAGCATCGCGGAAATTTTTGTGCAGACCTATTTGATCGTATGGAAACAGCTGCACGAATAAAACAGCTGTAAGCTTATTTACCGGGTCTATCCAAAACAGGGTACTTGCGGCACCATCCCAAAAAAATTCACCAACTATACCGTTGTTTTCTTCCTTAGATACGGGTGGACGTAGTCTTACCGCGAAGTCAATGCCAAAACCTACCTGTCCCTTGCTTGGCAGGAAGGACCGTTTTTGAATACTGTCGTCTAAATGATTCGTGGACATTAATTTTACAGTTTCAGGCTTTAGAATGGTTACTGAATCTAATGTTCCTCCATTAACCATCATTTGAGCAAAACGCATATAATTGTCCAGTGTTGAAGTAAGGCCAGACCCTCCCCGGGTTAAAGGCCAGTGATTGAAATAATCAGATTTTGCCTCCTCATCTGGCAGTTGATTGAGTTGGCCCTGGGCCTCTCGGAAATACATAGCAGAAAAGCGATCACGATCCTTTTCCGGGACGTAATAACGCGTCTCAATCATGCCAAGCGGAACCAAAACATTTTCCCTCACATATTCCCCATATGGCTGTCCGGAAATCCGTTCAACCAAAAATGCCTGGACATCCACACAGGGACCGTATTCCCATTGTTCTCCCGGATGAAAAAACAGCGGTGTTTCGCCCATTTTTTGAGCCATTTCGTCCAGGGTATTATTTCTGTTTAAGGCATCGGCTTCTTTTATCATTTTACCGAGACCCGGAATGTCTGCATTCCTTCCAAATCCGGCCGTATGACGGGTAAGATCGCGGATGGTCATCGGTCGCCTGGGATCTGCAAGAATGGGATTACCCATTGCATCTTCCCTTTCATAGACCTTCATATGGGCAAACTCCGGGGCATATTTGGAAACCGGATCATCTAACTCAAAGGCACCATCTTCATAAAGGGTCATAAGTGCAGTCCCGGTTATAGGTTTGGTCATAGAATAGATTTGCACAATAGTATTGCGGTCCATTGGTTTCTTCTTCTTTCGATCTGCATAACCAAAAGCGTTATAATAGACTTCATTATTATTTTCATAGATGAGGGCAGAAACCCCGGCGATATTTCCGGAGTCAACAAAACTTTTTAGTGTAGAGTCAATTCTGCTAACAGCCAAATTATCTATTATAACCGAAGGGTTTTTAGATTCGCCGTGAGACTTATCAGATTCTTTACACGCAAATCCAAGTAGCAAAAACCCTACTACAGCTAATAGTTTTAACTTATTCATCATAGATTCATTTTGGTTAAAAATAGGTTTTATATCATTAAATTAGATCATCTTTTTTGAAAGGCCTTTACATGGCGCATTTAAATATGTTGTATACATTGTCATGCCTAGTTCTTATTTCTAAATTCAGTAGTTTTTATTACTTCAAATATAGTATCCAATGCCTTATCATTCCCCTCGAAATAATCTGTTGAAGATAAAGTAACTGGGATATGTGGTGCAATCCAATTACGAAAATCTTCTGCTGTTGATGTTTGATGAAATTGTGTGGAAACTATTCCCTTTAATCCTGAATATGGTAATTGAAACCATCCCGCATCTCCAATATGGTTGGGCTTTGAGCCACTGGGTTCGCCCACCAGAATTGCATTTGTAAAACTCGTGATGTCCGTTAAAAGGTTTTGCCCTGCAGAAAAGGTTCCCCGTCCCATAATCACAAAAATTTTTCCATTAGGATTCTTAAATTCAAAATTCATAATGGTTTTTAGCATTGGTGGTAATAAAGAACCGTCTCCACCGTGGTTGTGTCTCAAATCTAAAATTAAATTTCCCGTTTTATTTTGAGCTATCTGTGTACGTATTTCCATGTTAAAATCCTCTATAGACTTCTCTTCTTTCTGTGTGACTACATTAAATTGAATATAGATAGTGCTATATTCTGGCAATAATTTAAACCAATATGGATCATCCATTTTTGATAAGAATAAGGGCTGTGGTTCAATTTTTAGCTTTGGTATATTTAGGGTGTCAAAATTCCAACTAATAGGATTCATTGTTACTTTTTGAGACTTTCCTTTTTTATCACTTAAAGTTATTGTTACTTGGCTCGCCTTCTTAATAATTCCTAAACTTTCTAATACATCAGGTAATCCCATATAATAAGAACCCCACCAAAGTGTTTGCATATCATTATCCCTGGCGTTAACTGCATTCGTTTTTTGAAGTGCTTCTTCAACAGGCGTGTTTTCAATCGATTCTACTTTATAGCCAATCCATTGTTCGAAGTTTTCATCAGCTTCAATAATAAATACCCCATCATTAAACTGATAAAATTGAACAGGGAGTTTTTTTAATGCACCCACTTTTGGAGATGTTGCTAGGATTAAGTTATGGCCATTGCCCAAACCTCCAAAAATTCTCATTAGCTCAACAATAATCTGCTCATCGGACAAGGAGTCTATGGATGATTTTAGCTCCAAAAATGATTTGGTAAAATCAGTTTCGGCTAAGGTGCGATGTAAATTGTAATGAAGCTCTAGAGTGCGTTTTTCTAAATAATCTAGATCTTTGGCCCAAGCTTCTTCTCTTGTTATTTCTTCTTGTCTATCATTTCCAAATAACGATAGATAATCTTCATCCTGTTTGAAGGCTTTAAACGCAGGGTCGTCTTTTAAAAACGGTTTTTCATCATAGCGTGCGGCAAACCCTTTTTGCAACCATAACATAGCACTGGATTTATCACCATTTAAGGCATAAGCCTTGGCAATTTTTATCATAATGTCATTTGAAGGACGAGAACCAGTTGGGATTCCACTTAAATTAGTTCCACCAAGGTCAAGGGTGTTCTTTAGTGCCGTAATAGCCTTTTGATATTGCTTGGTTTCATAATAAGCAAGCCCTATTATATAGAAGAGGTCTCCATCTTTCTGATACTGTTGCGTGAGGTTTTCCACTATGGGAATCAACTCTTGCCACTTCTGATTTTTGGCAAGACTTAGAGCTTCAGTTCTTTTATTGAAGTATTCAATTGGGTTTTCTTCATGGATATTTCTTGCTTGAGAAAAAGCAGTAGAGATAGTAAGAAATACTAAAAGGAAAATACCTAAGGTAGTGATTAAATTAGTTTTCATATTGGATATTTATATTTTCTATTTTACTTCTATTAAGGCACAACCTGTAGTTACACGACGCGGGTCCATTTAGCAACCGTGATCGTTTTAGCTTGTGATGAGTGCAGTTTTTTAGCAACTTTTGAGAACACTCACCTGATGGATTAACTATTAATTGACTATTAATTTCCTATAAGTTTCAAAGCCATTTCGTCATCAGGCTTTATCTCTAAAACTTTTTGAGCATAATAAATAGACTTTTCTCTCATACCCATTTTTCTGGCTAAATTTGACATGCCAATCTGAAATTCGTACGATTTTGGATTATACGTAGCCATAACTTCGCCCAAACTAAATGCCATTACCGGGTCGGCTTGGGCTAATTGTAAAATCAATGAGCCAATCCAATTCGGATTTTCTAAATGATTTTCGATTTCATTGGCTTTTGCGAAATAAGTTTTTGCTTTATTCAAATCTTTTTGACTCAATGCTTTGAACCCCTTCAAAAACTCAGTAAAAAAACGCTCGGAAAAATAGGTGTCAGCAAGGCTTGTAATTTCAGAAATTTCGTCATATTTTTTCTTAAAAAGTAAATTTGAATAGGTGTAGTCAATCAAATCACCATAAAAATCAGGATATACGCTATACTTTTTCAATTCATTGTCCAATTGAATCGGTACTTGATCCCAATCTGTGTTTTTGTCAAAGCGTGTCAAGCTAGGATCTAGTGCTTTGGTAACTTGCCAATCTTGATAATACTTTTGCACAGCATTTTCAAAACCTTTTGTGAAACGGTACGAAATGGATTTATCTTTTTTGTACAAATCAATATATGCCTTAAAAAAAGCCAATGCGCCTTCTTGGGAGTAATTTTGATTTAGTTGGCTTGCCATGTATCCGCCTACTCTATCCCAAATTAAAGATTTTTCAGGTTGAATTTGATGCCCAGCCTTGATTTTATCCTGAACCTCTTTAGAATTATTTTTGATGTATTTTGGATTAATATACCGATTGAAGTACTTAAAATTTGAAGCTAAATTTTCATCATTTTCGATTTTGGATTTGCCCACTTTCTGGTAATAACCTTGCCCGAAATTATAAACTTCGTTTATGGCATCCAACATCAACTTATCTTCGGTTTTTTTTGCGGTGACAGTTTTAGTGTCAATTCCTAATAGGATCTGAACCAAACTAATCCCTAAACTTTCTACATCTTGCCGTCCCAGGTTAGACCCAATAGACAAAGATATATTATCCGCAGGCGCAGCGATAAACAAAAAACTGGTTTGAGGCATTCCACCACTATGCATGATGATGTGTTGCCCCAAAAAAGGACGCACCGAAATTCCTAAGGCATATTCATTCCAACCCTGGTCGCCCAAAGGTTCAAGCATCAATTCAACTGTTTCAGGTTTTAGAATTTTTCCATTTTTCAAGGCAATTCCCATTTTAACAATATCCTGAACGGTCGAACGTACCCCGCCGGCTCCAAATCGACTACTAATGTCCAGATATTCACCATTTTCGATTTTGCCTCCATTTTTAAAATAGCCTCGAACTCGATTCGGAACAATCGCAATAGGGTCATCCATAATGGTATTTTCCATGTTTGCGGGTACCCAAATGTGTTCTTTTAAAAAATCTTCGTACGATTTACCACTTACTTCTTCAATCACCGCACCCAAAAGGTTGTAGCCATAACTCGAATACCTCCAATCCGTGTTTGGCTCAAAAATTAATTCCCAATCTTTAAAAATATCAATCGCCATTTTTGAAGAGTAAGGTTCTTTGATGTGTTTTTCCTCTTTACTGTCGCTTCGATAATGGGAAATCCCTGCTGTGTGAGATAGTATTTGGCGAATCGTAATAGGATGTTTTTTCTTCGGAAAAGACGGATAATACGTTTGTACTTCAGCGTCCAAATCGATTTTTCCCATTTCCCAAAGTTTCAAAATTGCTATGGCGGTCATAGGCTTTGTCGTTGAAGCAATTTGATACGAAGATTCAGGTTTTGCTTTGACTTGATTTTCAATATCTGCCAAACCCCACGCATTTTCATAATAAAAATCGTAGTGCTGGAACGCCACAGAAACAGCAGGGGCGTTGGTTTGATTTTGCCATGCCTGAATTTTGGCTTCTATTTTGGCTAATTTTTCTCCAATAACAATATCACTCGTTTCCTGTGAAAACATGTTTTGAGCGCAAAGCATTGTTGGTATAATTAATAGATATAGTTTTTTTAGTTGCATATTATTCTGTTTTAATGTTTGCCAACGGTCACGTATAACCATCAGTTACGGGCTTTAAGTTACTAATGTTAGATTAAGCATTGACGCTCGCAATTCCAAATGGGTTCGGACATAGTCGAATCTGCCGTAATTGAGGTTATACATTGTTGTATGTAGTTTTAATCTCAGGATCATAACAAACAAATTCCACAATATTTGATTCAGGATCCTTGATAAATATTGACTTCCATTTGATCCATTCAAAAACCTCTGTTACATGTTCTACCTTATTTTCTTTATAGAAATTTAATGTGGTGTCATAATCTTTCTTGTCAATTTCGAGCGCAAAATGATGTAAGGTACTACTCAAGTTATTGATGCCTTTAAACTTTTCGTTAAAGGCATTAAGATTAGACTTAGCAAATAATGCTAGAGTCTGATTATGACCTCCATATCCATCTGCGATTTTGAAAAAAGTATAGTTCTCAGATTCATTGACTAATTCAAGTCCGATAGTTTGACTGTAGAATTTCTTCATTAATTCCATATCCTTAACTCGTAGTATTATTTCACCTAATCCTTTGACTTTATTGTTTATCACTCTGTTTTTTTATATGCTACAAGCGTCAAGTATAACACATCGTTTTAATGTGTGTTATACATTGTTGTAGTTAGTTTTCTTCCAATCTTTCAATTTCTTTTTGAAAACTTTCCTCGTCTCCTAATTTTAATTTTTTTGAAACCTCAATAGCCGACCAATACGTCTCAATTGCCTTATCTATTTGGTTTGTTTTCTCATATAGAGTAGCTAAAGTGTTTAAAAACTGAATGTACTTTGGATATGCTTCTGCACCTCTTTTATACACCGTAATTGCTCCCAAGTTATTCTCTGCATTGAGCAATTCGATAATTATGTTAACATAATCACTGGCTGGTCTCCGAGCATTTTGCCCATACTTATCTATTAGTTGCTGCTCACCTTTTAAAAATGCTTTGTCACTATAATTCTTTATTAAATTTTCAGAAACCTTTAAATCGGAAAACACAAATTTCAATCCATAATAATTAAGTAATAAACGAGAATCATCATGTACTTCATCACCAGGGATTTCCTCATGTTTCCAGCGAAAATTTTTAGGTGGGTTTTGCTTAATTACATCTACATAGCGCGCTAATTCTTGGCGCATCCCCCAACCTTCTGCTCCACCAGTTCCAAAATAAACGGCTTTATCCAGGGAGATATTAGATTTAAAAAATTCTTTAGCTTGAGCTGTCATCTCTTCTTTATTCCACCATAAAGCGGGCGCCTGGATGATGAATGCATCGAATAATTCTGGTTTATTCATCAGTGCATAGGTACTAAATAACCCTCCAAAAGAATGCCCTTCCAAAAGGCGATACGGATGCGTTCGAAAGTTTGACTCAACGGATGGAATTAATTCCTTTTCTAAAAATTCAAGAAATTCAGGAGCCCCGCCACTTTGTGGTATGCCTGCTTTAGTTCCTATATAATTGTCTTCGCCTGCATTTGAAGGTGTCAAATCTCTTGCCCTATCCAAACTTTCTATGGCAACAATAATCATTGGGGGTACAATTCCTGATTCGGTTAGGAGTTCTACCGTACCAACCTGATGTTTTATGTTCCCCAACCCATCCAAAAGATAAAGAACAGGATAGGTATCCTTATTGTTTTCATAACCAATGGGTAATGAAATAATTATTGGACGGTCTTCTTGTAAGATTTCAGATTTTAAGATATGCTGTGTTCCTAAACCTAAAAGTTGATTGTCCTCTGTTAAGGGTATCTTATCAGCCAACTGTGCATTGGCACTAAATTGAAAAAAGGCAATAAGAAGTATTCCAAGTGAAATTTTGATTGTTCTATAGTTCATAATATTATATTATACTTTCAAGACGTTTCCCTAACATTAATGTTACAATGTGTTAGCTTATTTCCTGATTGGTTAAAGTGTTTTTAGGTTTTTAATAATTTTGCTCCGCTATGGATTTTGTAATTTCAGCGGAGACCTCTCCGGTATGCAAAGCTGTTTTATTTTCTATCAGCATAAGATGGCATTCATTTTGAGAACTCACTTTATGATTTACACCTCTTTTTACGATATATAGATCCCCCTTATTCATTTGAAATGGTGGTTTGTTTTCAATTTCAACTTCCAGAGACCCCTCTAGAATGTAGAAGAGCTCATCTTCATTTTTATGATTGTGCCAAGGCACTTTTTCACCCAATATCTTTACAATTTTGATATATACATCGTTCACTTCCCCGATAATTTTGGGAGAAAAATGATTCCGAAAAGTATTCAGGGTAACCGGTATGTTTATTTTTGAATTCATTTTTTGTTAATTGGGCAAAGACATTCTAAGAAGGCCTCCCTCCGCTGTTTTAATGGTGTATATTTTCAATCTCCAGTTTTTCAATAATTTCCTTTTTGTTGAGTTTTTTATAAATCAACAGACCAATAATAAACAGTGGTAAGAACAATATTATCGGAGCAAAGGAAACAGTCTCGGCAGCCTCATCTTGCAGGGTTTTAATACCGGGTAAAAAAGCCAGTGAAAAGAAAAAGTTAATAAGCCCGTGTGTAATTGCAATAGGAATCAGCTTATTGGTTTTTAGTAACAATACCCCAAAAAAGAATCCAATAAACAAAGCAAAAACTACCTGAACCAGCACTTGCCCTACACTATCGTTCCTGGCCAGGTTTAGGAGATGGAAAGCACCAAAAAACACCGAGGCCAATAGGATACTCAGAAAGACGCCGTTTTTGCGTGCAGCATATTTTCTTAAGAAGAGTGGTTGTAATAAACCTCGGAACAGATACTCTTCTGCAAAGCCCACCATCAGGCAGGCAAAAAGCAAAAGCAAAATATTGGTGGGCGCTATTTGTGAAAAGTCACGTGAGTAAATACTAAGAAGACCAATGATGAATAAATATACCGGGATTAAATTCAAATATTTAAATCTCCAGGGGAACTGTCTTGTCAAGCCTCCTAGCATTTGAGTCTTCAGCATTCTTATGAAGCTGTAACCCACAAAAAAAATCAGGCCCATTTTAAATATGAGATCTACATACTCTAACTCAAAATCATCATTAATGACTTTGCTGAACATTGCTTCTGTGGGTGCAAGCATAATTATGGCAATAACTCCAAGTATCGAAATGGCAATGACAAAGGGTGATTGATTTTTAATGGCGGGTATCATATGTTTATTTAAATTATTGCTGAAAGGATATAGTGCAAATAACGAGAAAAGGTATATATTTGTCAAGTACATACTTAAAAGTACTGTACATACTAAAAGTATACTAATGTTGATTATCAGTATTTTAAAAATGCAAAAAAAATGAAAATAAATAAGGAGAAGGCACACTGCGCGGTAGATTATGCCTTTAAAAGAGTAGGAGGTAAGTACAAAGGGCGCATCTTATGGGTACTTAGACAAGATGTTTTAAGATATGGAGAATTAAAAAGAGCTATTGTAGGAATTACCCCTAAAATGCTTACTCAGACGCTCAAAGAATTAGAATCTGATGAACTAGTTTCAAGAAAGGTATATTTGGAAGTTCCTCCTAAGGTTGAGTACTCTCTTACCGAGACAGGTAAAGAATTGATTCCATTAATTGGACAATTAAGAAGCTGGGGAGAACATCAAATGTCCCGGGATAAAAGTTAATTTAAAATGAAATATTGCTTAATAGGTTTTATTTCTTAGAACTATTCAGTTAGATACTTTGAATTTTAACAATAATGACTGCCTGCCAGTGGATATGGCTATTAACTTTATCTCACATATTACTCTTAATTAACAGTTACCTATTAATTGATCTTAAATTTATATTCTATCATTAGCCATTAGGCAGGAACCCGGGCTTTTTTAAAATATGACCTGCGTGAGACTTATCAGATTCTTTACACCAACACTAATTAGTAAGAAACCTGCAATAAAAAGCTTAAACCTTTTCATAATTGATTCATTTTAGTTTACAAAGGGTTTTATATCATCGTTTAATTATAGCAACTTTTTTTGAACTTTGGGCTTTACTTTGTTATTCGTTTCCTGATTTATATTGAATTTCTATTTGGGAGTTTATAGTTTTTATATGGGCGATAAATTCCGTTTTATGCCTGGGCGAGATCAGGATGCTGTTGTACTGGTTGTAAACAATGTTTAGTCTGTCAAAAGATGCAGCTGGAGAACCTATGATGCTATTGGTTTCTGTTATTGTTCTAATTGCATTTATATCAATTTTTTTGTTGACCACGAAGCCTGATTTGACGACTAAGAAATCCCCTTCGATTACATAATAGGTACTCAACAGGAGATGGGAAATAAAGACCAGGATTATAAGGTTAATTAGTAAGCCTGACCATATTGGTGGTGAAACCAAAGGAATAGTACTTCCAATAATTGTGGCCAGAATTATGAGTACAAGACCGTAACTGATTTTTGATGGATATTTCTTCATTCTTTTTGGAAACGGTTCGGCATAACCGGCGTTTGCCAATGCCGGTTATACATTGTTATGGAGCTATTTTACTTCAAAAGTCAGAGTAGCCCAATTTGATTCATAGTCGAAATTCTCCTCATTACTTTCGAGCATATGAATAGTTGCAATATACCAATACCCTCCATTACTGATTGTAAAACTGACCTCTCCTTTTTTGTTTGTTCTTAGGGAAGTCTCATCTTTATCTTTCTCTTCAAGGTTCTTGCGTGAGCTTACATGTACTGTTTGGTTGCCAAGAGGTTCACCCAAATACATAAGTTTGAATGACATTACATCTCCAACTGAAAGGTTATAAGGATTTTTTAGAGGAATAAATTCTATTGGGTAATTTAGCTGAGTTGAAAAGGTGTCTGTTCTTCTTTCGTCTACCTGAAATATGGCTTTTACATGTTTGGAATATTTTTCATTGGCAACTTGGTTAGAAATCCCTTTGGATTTTCTATCCGAAATCACCTCTGTCAAACCTTCGTGTTCTAGGTAAGTAGTAAAATCTTCTCCGCTGAGTTCGATAGCTCTTGGCTTTGTTGAAACCCCAGCTAAATAGGTGCCGGCATTACCTGTTTTAAATTTTAAAAAGGTGATTTCACCTCTATCATAGTAATCATCCCAGGAGGGTTTAAAATCGTAATTAGGGCCAAGGATTTTTGAATTGATAATTCTATCTCTTGTTATTACATTTTCACTTTTGTCAAATGTTCCATTAAAAAGGTAAAGTTCTTGCCGGCTATTTTCCTCAAAAAAATAGGTATCAGACTTTAGAAATAGTTCGTGTGACGATAAAAGAAAAAATAGGATCAATAGAATTAATGTAGTCGATGTTCTTCTCATTTCAGTACTTTGATTTATGTTCCATAACGTTCTGAATAAACGCCCGTTTTAATGGCGTTTATTTTTTGTTATGCATGGTTTATCTTGTCATTTTAATAATTGTTGATTCTCTTTTATTCATTCACTCTCTTTAACAAGTCCATGGCGCCATCAAAATTATAATTTTTAACCAGATTGTCAATCTCATCAAATTGCTTCCTATTCTCTCCTAATAATCCCGGTAATCTTAGCACCTCTTGAACTATAGCAATAGCCTCCGGATCATTATCTTCCAACAATGCAGTTAAGCTATTACACAACTTAGCAAATAACTCTTTATTAAGCTCAGCTTCATTATCTTCTTTTTTGGCTTCTTGATTCACCGAATGTCGAGAATTTCTATACTCTGCAATAGCATGTAATACCGGATTCAAAGATTGCGCATAATCGTCTATTATCTCATTCAAATCGGTATAATCCTTTTCTTTTAGTTTTCTTTCAAGCTCAACAGTATTTTGGTGCAATTCATCAGCAGCAATATTTCCCGATACGCCTTTCACAGTATGTACCAGGCGTAAAGCAGTTTCTTCATTGCCTGTATCATAGGCTTTCTTTATTTGATTAATAAGGTTGACATTGTTGTTGTAAAACTTGAACAGCAGGTTCTGATAAAGCTTTCTATTTCTATTTACTCTAATTAACCCCTCATTGACATTTATTCTATCCAGATCAGGTATCACAATTTGTTCCGTTAGAGGTTTAGCAGTTTCGATCTTTAGATTTGACAAGTCACGTTCACCTGGTTTAGTCCACTTAATGATAGCTTCAAAAACGCTTTCAGGGCTAATTGGTTTGGTGATGAAGTCATTCATACCAATGTTAAGGCATCGCTCTTTAATCTCGGCTAATACATCGGCAGTCATTGCAACGATTGGTATGTTATCGAATTTTGAATCATTTCGAAGTTTCTCCGATGCCGTAATACCATCCATAACAGGCATCTGTATATCCATAAATACCAAATCGAAATCGGCTCTTTTTTGCATTCGATTTATAGCTTCTAATCCATTATTTGCTATTTCCACAATGAAGCCTGCTGATTCAATCAACTCAGCAGCTACCTGTTGATTAATCTCATTGTCTTCAACTAATAAGATCCTGGCACCTTTTCTTTGAATAAGTTTTTCTTCATGTTTTGTATCTATAATCTGATCTGATGGTCTAAGGGTTACGCCCTTACCAAAGGCTTCCATAATAGTATCAAACATAGTGGAGTGACTCACCGGCTTTGATAACAAACCGGCTAGTTGCAATTCGTCTACTTTATGTATGATTTGATCCCTCGTGTAGGCGGTAACCATAATTATAGTAGGAATTTTTACCAGCTTTTTATTAAGTTTTATTTTTTCAGCTACTTCCAGTCCATCAAGTTCAGGCATTTTCCAATCCAGTAGAACCAGTTCATATGGTTTGCCAATTTCCTTTTCAAGTTCAGTTAACGCCTCGGCTCCAGAAGTAACGGCCTTTACTTTAAAGGAAAACGACTCAAGCATAGAGGTTAAAACTTCTAAGGAAGTAAGATTATCATCACATACCAGAACCTTCATTTTTTGTAGATCCTTTGTGGGTATAAAGACCTTTTGTTTTTGCTCTATCTGTGGTTCTAGATTAACATTAAAAGAGAACGTACTACCTTCGTCAATCTCACTTTCTACCCAAATATTACCATGCATCATTTCGACCAGGTTCTTACTTATAGCCAGCCCTAATCCGGTTCCACCAAATTTTCTTGAAGTACTTCTATCACTCTGGGTGAATGACTCAAACAAATAGTTAATTTGATCTTTTTTAATTCCAATTCCGGTATCTTTTACAGAAAATCGCAACCAAATATTATCTTTTAGGTTTAACGAGTTATTCTCATCGATAGAAGGAGGGTTTTCTTCTATTTCAACCTGGATGACAATTTCACCTTCGTTAGTGAATTTTACCGCATTATTTGCCAGGTTAATCAGAATTTGACCAATACGCAATGAGTCACCAACCAGTAGGAGTGGAATATCCGGGGAAATATTAAATACCACTTCTAGTCCCTTTTCGTGGGCTTTGTAGGTAATTACCGTGGCAACATCGCCAAACACTCTTTCTAAGTCAAAATTAGTGATCTCAATGGAGAGTTTGCCGGCTTCAATCTTTGAAAAATCGAGTATATCATTTATGATACCTAACAAAGCTTTCCCAGAGGACCGAATCTTGTATAAATAATCATGTTGTTTTGGATCCAACTTAGTTTGAAGTGCCAAGTGGCTCAAACCAATAACCGCATTCATAGGAGTCCTTATTTCGTGGCTCATACTGGCCAGAAATGCACTTTTGGCTTCGGTTGCATCTTCGGCAATTTCTTTAGCCTTCTTCAATTCTTCCTCGTTCAATTTCGAATCAGTTATGTCCCAGTTTACTCCAATCATTCGGTCTGGTTCACCGGATTCATTTTTGAGCAATTTACCGAGTCCTCTAACATAGCGAATAGTTTTATCTGGCCAGATAACACGAAATTCTGAATCAAATAATTTATCTTCTTTAATGGCGGCCTTTATAGTGGTATCAGCCTGTTGTGCATCTTCGGGATGAACCCCGTTGATCCATGCTTCATATGCCCCGCTAAAAGTATCTGAAGCTATACCATATAATTGATACAGTGCTTCGTCCCAAATCAATTCATCTTTTTTGAAATCCCAATCCCAGATACCCACATTTGCAGCATCCATCGCTAACTCCATTTTTTGCTTGGCCTTGTTTGTTTCGACAATTTCAACATTTATGCGCCTTTGCAATATGACAATGACATAAAAAGAAAGACATATTATTAATATGAGAAGAACTGCAATCACAACAAACAGAAGTTCTAGCGTATTCTCTTGTGCGGTCACCGCACTTTGGGTGCGCTGATCTATTTGTGCTGTAAAATCGGAAATAGGTTTCATAATGGATTCTTTATCCTTATGATATTTTTTGTCAAACAGGATTTGTTTAGCAAGCAATGTGTCTGGTTCCGCCTTGATATTGAATTGATTACTTGAGTCAGAAAACAGTCCTTTCATGGCATTAAAAGCGATTTTCTCTGTCAAAATCAATGCATTGGAATTGTTCTCAGCTTCCGTCAATAATTCGAATTCATGTTGTGAGAAATTCAGTTTTGTCAGGCTATCTCTAAGTGAAATAATGCTTCCATTTGGCCAAGGTTTTTCGCCATTTCTAATATCAATAATTTCCCAGTATTTATCCTCCCATATACTGTCTTTGGTAACTACATACGTTCTGCAATACCTTGTTAAATCATCGGAACTTTGTTTTAGCCAAGCTGCTATTAAAATGGAATTATTCCGTATTCTTTCATGATATTCTATTCTAGAGTATTGTCTTAGAAGTATGATTGTAAGAATAACAAATGCTATTATCAATGCTGACAATAATGTAAATAGTACTGGTTTTTGTGCTTTTTGTTGAATCATGTTTTTGGTTATGGTAATTCTGAAAAGGAGTATACTTTGCTTAGGTTACCTTGCGGTTCCATAGTGATCATCAATGTAAGCTAACATTTCACTCGGCTGTAGACTTTGAGTAGAGTTGCCTACTCTAACATAAAAATACTCATCCCCATCTCTGCTAAAAAAAACCGGTCTGGGTGCATGTTCACAACACACAAACAGTAGCTGCTTGCCTTTATAGTATAAAATCTCGCTTTCAATAAATTTTATAAAATCGGCTCCTATGGTTTCCTTTAGAAGATTGAACCAATGCAATAATAATTTATCATTATTCTTAAAGCCATCTGCATCGAGGCCTACGATGTTACCACCGTCATCAACGCCTACCAATAAATAACCACCTTTGCTATTTAAAAAACCCGTCACAGTTTTTAAACACGCATTTTCTATTCGCGCTTCGTTTTTCTTTGTATATATATTATGACGAAGAGTAGATTTAAACTCAGTTTTATTGGTTTCACCAGATGCTGTTAACGCTTCGATTTCTTGTTCGCTTTTTGGCAAAACCACAGAATCATGCAAATTTTTAATTTGCATTTTAAGTTTCTTTTTTTCTTCTAAAACACGTACTCTGGTTTTTATGCGAGATTTTACTACTTCGGGCTCAAAAGGTTTTGTAATATAGTCTGATGCACCCAATTCGAATGCTTTTTGTTCATCAACTGGAGCATTTTGTGAAGTCTGAAAAATAATGCTGATTTCCTTAGTTTCTTCAGACTCTTTTAGAATTTCACAAACCTCGTAACCATCCATTTCCGGCATCATTATATCTAACAATATCAAATCGGGTTTAGGATCTCTTTTAGCTAAATCCAAGGCTTTTTTACCATTGAGTGCTACTTTAAGCTTATACTCATCTCCCAGGATGCTTCTTAAAACATCTATATTCTCGGATGCGTCATCTACAATTAGGATACATGTCTTCTCTATGGCCATCTATTAATTAATTTATAATTTAAATGTTAAAAAGTTTCCAAAACTGAACTTCGTTATTGTACCTAATTATGCATAACAAGTGGATATAGTTAATAACTATATCTCATTTATAACACTAAGGTAATTATTACTAATGAAGTGAACTTTAATTTCATCTTGGATCCATAGCTATTTAGGTGGAATACCTGGGCTAATAAAAAGAAACGTTCTTACATTTCCCAGCCTTTTCTGTAGGTCCTTCTCACAAATTGGTTTGCCTCATTATGGTTGACTTTTTAAATGGTCTGGAGACCTCAGTAACATTGAATTTAGTAAGCGTAGCTAAAGATAAGGAATACATTTTAGGGAAACCATCCGTAAATGATTACCAAAACGGATTAACTCTAAGTAGAAAAATTGGATTATATGCCGATCTTCTGTTTTTTTGCCAGTGGTTGAAGAACTTCCAGGGCTTTATTTACAGATTGAATATGATCAAAAATTAAAAGTAATCTAAGCCCGTTACGCGTTTGTTTTTCTTTTAACCTGCATATTTCATTATGCTGTTGCACATAGGAAAGAACATTGGAGAATTCCGGGCTTTGAAAAAAAGCAGACTCCTGGTCCGAGATAAAATAACCCATTAGGATTCCTTTTTTTAAAACTACTTTTTCCAATGCTATACCAGTGGCAATCCACTTAATACGTACTGAGTTTAACAAATCCTCCACCTGTGTTGGATATGCACCAAACCTGTCAATTAGTCGTGACTCGAATTTTTGAAGTTCCTCTTCAGTCTTAATCGCGTTTAATTCGGTATAAAGGTTTAGTCTTTCTGTGGTGTTGTTAATATAATCATCGGGGAATAGCAATTCAAAATCTGAATCTAACTGTGTATCTTTTACAAATATTTTTTCCTTTCCTTCAGTTTCCTCATAAAGGTCCCTGAATTCATTTTCTTTTAATTCTTCAATAGCTTCCGTCAATATTTTTTGATAAGTTTCAAAACCAATTTCATTTATAAAGCCACTTTGTTCGCCCCCCAACAGGTCTCCTGCACCTCTAATTTCAAGGTCTTTCATTGCTATGTTAAAACCACTGCCCAATGCGGTGTACTGTTCCAGTGCCTGAATTCGTTTTCTGGCATCGGGTGTCACTACCTCATATGGGGGTGTAATGAAATAACAAAAAGCCTTTTTATTACTTCGGCCAACACGTCCCCTCATCTGATGCAGATCACTTAATCCAAAATTATTTGCATTATTAATAAAGATGGTATTTGCATTTGTCACATCCAAGCCACTTTCTACAATGGTTGTAGAGACCAATACATCAAACTCCCCATTCATAAAGGCCAGCATCAAAGTTTCCAATTTTCTTCCTTCCATTTGCCCATGGCCAACACCTATTTTTGCATCCGGCACCAAACGCTGAATCATTCCGGCGACCTCCTTAATATTTTCTATTCTATTGTGTATAAAAAATATTTGCCCTCCTCTTTGAATTTCATAGGATATAGCATCGCGTATTATTTCTTCGCTAAATTGTGTCACATGGCTTTCAATCGGATACCTGTTTGGTGGAGGTGTGTTTATAACAGATAAATCCCTCGCTGCCATTAAACTAAATTGTAGTGTTCTTGGAATAGGAGTAGCAGTTAGTGTAAGAACGTCTACATTTTCTTTTATTGATTTTAATTTGTCTTTTACTGCTACCCCGAATTTTTGTTCTTCGTCAACAATAAGCAATCCCAGGTCTTTAAACTGAACATTTTTGCTAGCCAATTGATGTGTACCTATAATAATATCTATTTTACCTGATTGTAATTCATCAAGAATTATGCTTTTCTCTTTTGCAGTTCTAAAACGGTTAAGATAATCTACCTTAACCGGCATTTCTTTCAATCTTTTGGAGAATGTTCTTTGGTGTTGAAAGGCAAGGATAGTGGTAGGCACCAGGACCGCCACTTGTTTTCCGTTTTCTGCCGCCTTGAATGCCGCCCTTATGGCAACTTCAGTTTTTCCAAACCCAACATCTCCGCAAACCAGCCTGTCCATAGGTCTTTCACTTTCCATGTCTTTTTTGATATCTGCTGTAGCAGTCCCTTGATCCGGGGTGTCCTCATAAATAAAAGAAGCTTCCAGTTCCAGCTGCAAGTAACTGTCCGGGCCGTATTGAAAACCTTTATCCAGCCTTCTTTTTGCATAGACTTTTATAAGATCAAAGGCTATTTTTTTTACTCTTGACTTTGTCTTTTGTTTAAGTTTTTTCCATGCCGCAGATCCCAATTTATAAATTTTGGGTACTGCCCCATCTTTTCCGCTGTATTTGGAGATCTTGTGCAGTGAATGAATACTAACATATAGAATGTCGCGTTCACCATACATTAATTTAATAGCTTCCTGTTTTTTACCTTCCACATCAATTTTCTGAAGCCCTCCAAATTTGCCTATTCCGTGGTCAATATGGGTAACATAGTCGCCAATTACTAATTTGTTAAGATCCTTTAAAGTAATAGCCTGTTTTTTGGCATAGCCGTTCCGCAAATGAAATTTGTGATAACGCTCAAAAATCTGATGGTCTGTGTAACATGCTACCTTCAGATCATGGTCTATAAAACCTTGATATAATGGAAATACTTTCGTTTTATAATGTACATTTTCATCTACTTCATCAAAGATGTCATGAAACCTTCTGGTTTGTACGTCCGAGGAGCAGAAAATATAATTTTCATAACCCTTGAGGTTGTTATTGTTGAGATTAGCGATAAGCAAATCAAATTTCTTATTGAAGGAAGGTTGTGGTGTTGTATTAAACTCTATATTCTCAGAATTTTCCAAATTACCAAAATCTCCCAAAGTGGCAAGGGTAAAAGTTGCTAATTGCTCTTTAAGCAAGCTGGAATCGGTAAATAATTCTTCAGGTTCAGAATGTTTTAAATCCGAATTAATTTCTCCAAAAGCCTTTTGGGCTTTTTCAAAAAATAAATCTACCCTACTATAAATTAATTCGGGGTTTTTAAGGAAAATGACGGTATCTGTACT
>CAZHWD010000088.1:0-4627 GCA_964536335.1 uncultured Eudoraea sp.
TTGGTAATGTTCCATCATGACCCTGAACAGACGGATAGAGACAGAACCAAAATATTTAGAAAATTTTTGAGCACCCATAGGTATGATTTCCCAATTGAACTTGCTGTTCAGGGGCATGAGATAGAAGTTTAATTGTATTAAAACCTCAATTTAAGAGTATAGTTTACAGGGGCATGTATCCCACAGAATTCCTTTTGAAAGAAAGATAAGATCATAATGTTTGAAAATCAGAAATGCTTCGGATAAGAAAAATACTACTTTCGGACAATAAACTAGCAGTTTCATCCACGTTAATTTTACTAAGATGCGTAAATTCATTATATTAAGGATATGCTTTTGCCTCTTGGAATGTAAGGCCCTTGAAGTTAGAAAAGTAATCACAAATTGTTCCCGAAATTCAGGTTATTTGAGACCTGAACAGAATACTGAATAATTTTCACCTAATTAATCATTAAAAGAACACTATTATGAAAACAACTAACCGATTTTTAATTTTAATGGCAATTATGAGCCTTTTGGCTTGTAAAGATTACAAAAAGTCAGTTCAGACACCTACAGGTGAAGAATTTCCGATTACAATTTATTCAAAAGACGTACATGTAATTACCCTTTATGTGAATACTACAGATATCATAAAAACCGATAGCATTGAAAAGGATGGTATTTTCATAAAACCTGGCTTACGTAAATATGCTGATTTTAAACAAGCAGACACCATTTCGAATGAGGATTACACGACTATTGTATCTAAAGGAGATATTATCGTCTGGAGAGGTGTTTCCACTACTAATTCCTTAGATGTGGTCAATATCAAATCTATAAATCACCAAGGGGGCCCAAAACTTTTTGATAAAAATGTGCTGCAAGGAAATGGAGGGGATAACGAAGTAGTCGTTGGGGTAATTACAAAAGGCCCTGTCGAGGAAAAAGAAAAATATGTTCTAAAGTTTACTGTAAAGAAAAACGGGGAACCACAAATTTACTCGGATAAAATTGATCCGTATATCAAGGCAAATCAATAAAATTCTATTATTAACTGTTTATCCTTGCTGATAACAAACTTTCATATCTTATGGAGTTTATTCAAAAAAAAGCCTGTATACTACTGGGCTTTTTTTATTTTTTTGCCACTTCCATTTATGGGCAGAACCAGGTTATTGCTGATAGCCTCGAATTGATATACCATTCAGGACGCTTTGATGAAAAGGACAGATTACAAATTCTATATAACCTTGCCAAGGATCATACTGATCCGGAGAAAGCCCTGAAATTTAGCAATGAACTGCTAAGCAGGGCAAAAGCCGCAGATTCAACCAAACGAATTATTGGAGCATATATGCAACAAGGTAGTGCCCTGAGACTTAAAGGGGATCTGAGCCGGGCGCTAGAAAGCTTTTTCGAAGGCGTAAAAATTGCTAAAGAAAAAGAGCGTAAACGCGATTTGGGACTTTTATATGTAAACATTGCCATAGTTTATTCTGTAATAGGCGACGACCAGAATACAATCCTCAATTATAAAAATGCTATTTCCATTCTTAAAGAAGAGAATGATTCACTTGGTTATGCCACAGCTCTTGAAAATCTGGGGGTCGAATATAATGAGAAATTGGCCAAACCAGATTCGGCCCTGTTATTTTTCAAGCAATCAGGGGACATTTATAGAGCTATAGATAATAAACGAGGAATAGCTTACAATCTGGGAAATGTAGGCCTTGCTTATGCTTTAAAAGGAGAAAATGACATCGCCGAAAAAAACATAAACCGGGCCACAGTAATGTTGGAAGAACTGGGGGATTTTTATCCTATCTGTGTATACCTCACCTTTATGTCCGACATTTATGCGGAACAGGGACAATGGGAAACAGCTTTCGGTTATGCTCATAGGAGTTTGGATCTTGCTCGGCAATATGGCTTAAAAGAGCAAATTGGCGATGCTTATTTAAAGCTTTCAGAACTCTATGAAAAAAGAGGGAACAGCACCGAATCCCTTAAGTACTATAAAAACCATGTCATTTACAGAGACAGCTTAAATAATATTGAAAAAGTACGTGAAATGGGGAATTTGCAGACCAAATTTGAAGTTGAACAAAAACAGAATGAAGTAGATCTGCTACAGAAAGAGTCGGAAATACAGTTGTTAAAGGATAAAAGACAAAGGATCATAATATATGCAACAATCCTGGCCCTGGTTTTAATCTTTGTACTACTATTTTTTCTTTACAGACGCTATAGTTTTGTAAAGGAAACCAATATTATTATTGAGGAGGAAAAGAACAGGTCCGATGGTCTATTACTCAATATCCTTCCCAAAGAAACGGCCCAGGAATTAAAAGAAACGGGTCATGTGGAAGCCAAAAAGTTTGAATCGGTCACTGTCTTATTTACAGATTTTAAAGATTTTACCCGGTCATCGGCAGACTTAACACCGGAAAGTTTAGTTAGAAGTGTAGATTACTATTTTTCGAGGTTTGATGAAGTTATGGAGAAGCATGGACTGGAAAAAATAAAAACCATGGGAGATTCCTACATGTGTACCGGGGGAATACATTTGCATAAAGAAGATCATGCCATAAAAATGGTACATGCTGCTTTTGAAATAGTCCGGATCACTGAAGAAGTGAAAATAAAAAATCAAGACAATATTATGCCTTATGAAATTCGCATTGGGATAAATACGGGCCCTGTGGTGGCAGGGGTAGTGGGCACCCAAAAATTTGCCTATGACATTTGGGGAGATACTGTAAATGTTGCTGCCCGGATGGAAACGAGTTCAGAGACAGGCAGGATAAATATCTCTGAAAACACCTATGAATTGATAAAAGATGAATTTGAGTGCGAATACAGAGGCAAAATGAAAGTTAAAAATAAGGGAATGATGAAAATGTATTATGTAAAGAAACGAAAACCCCAATTAGCCAGACAAAACTAGTTACACTTCCTAGAATTTTGGTCGTTTTGAATAGTCGCAAACTTCATGAAATACAGGTATCATTTAAGGCATTTGATAAGTAAGCAATTTTATGTGTCTTCTCGGCATAATTATGATATGAGAGACGGGAATTCTTTCTTATATTGCCAAAGGTTTTAAACCTTCCCCTTTTCCATATCATAGATTCTCAAAATCTACTCTTGCATAAATACGATTTTCCCTATAATGAGAAAAGCAGGGGTTCATATAGTTGCTCAAGTGTTTAGTTTTCTTCTTTTAGTTTTTTTGGCTGAAGGTTGCACCTCATCACAAGCCAACTTTAAGCGAGAATACCGGAAGATATGGAAGGAGACCATAAAATCTGAAGCCTGGAACAGATCTTTGCAAAAAGATGAGTTTCTACTGGCTAATGATTCTAAAGAGTATTATTCAAGTACTGAGGACAACCTAATTCTTGAAGGGGATAATTTTTATAAAAACACTACTTACGCAGCTTTTGAGGAAAAGTATACTTCCTTAATTTCCCGGGCATATTTTAAGATAATAACAGAGGCCGAAGAAGCAGATTATCGTATTCAGCAAGACTATCTAAGATTAAATTCTCAAAGAGCAGAAATGGACAATCGCTCTAACAAGAATTACAGGAATAATCTGGAGCTTGCAAGGAGAAGATATATTGCCCACAGAGAGATTCTGGAAGGCCTTAAGTCATGGAATGCCTTTAGTGATTATGGCTCAGATGATTTGGAATTTTTTAAGGAGGAACAGGCCGATACTGCCTATAGAATGTTTCTGAATGGAGAATCTGATGAGAACATAATTGATTTTCTAATCTATAAACTGGCCGACTTATATCAGTATGAGGAATAACATATTAATGAATTGGAAAATACTTCAAATGTAGGGACTGTTATTAGAAATTTGCACCAGGGTCTGCTTCATTATATGTATAATAATGTTTTTATTAAAAATGTTCAATTAAATTGGCATAGTAGCAAATTAGGGCAATGGAAATCACTCCAAGACTTCCATTAATAGGGTACAGGAGGCCCTTGATGGGATCTTAATACTATGATAATACCACAATATGTAGGCCACGTTTACAGTCTCTACTCGTCGATAGATTTTAGGGGCTTCCAAACTATTAATAACAAAAATCACAGGTACATGTTGGTTGTATTTCCAGTGTGAATCATGCGTTGTGGCGACAGTTAGCCCGTCAAAATCGTTGATAAACCAATAGGGATCGAACACCAGATAGATTTCTCCGGGCCCAAAGAGATTATAATTTTATTATACCGAAGTATTTAATGGTGTACAGGCTAAATTCCCTTTTTAGAGATCCGCAGAGGCAATGGCATAGGCAAACTTTCTATAGGACTTCCTTTTTGCTATGATTAAATCTTATACAATTTCTATTTCTGCATTTTTAAATAATTATCTGTAGAATGTTTTCCGGAGCCATAAAAGAGAAAAAAAAGACATAGCACCAATACGATAGAAGCCGAAACAAGATTTGAAACATTCATTTCCCCAAGCAAATTGGTCAGAATAGCACCTATTAGAATAGGTATTTGGATAAGTACCGCCCAGCGGGTTAACAGGCCCACAATAATAAAAATTCCTCCAATAAAATGCGCCCCAATAACATAGTGCAAAATTAACCAGCTGGCAGGCCAATTTTGAAAAGGCTCCATG
>CAZHWD010000089.1:0-6588 GCA_964536335.1 uncultured Eudoraea sp.
TCTCCAACAAGATCTTTCCGAGGTCATGCAGGGGCAAAAAATAAAGGTAAAAAGTAAGTAAGCTATGGGAGTTCGAAAAAAACAAATGGCCGAAAGACTAAAGGCGGAAAAACAAAAAATAGCATTTGCTAAATTAAATAACTGCCCTACATCACCAAGAAAAATGCGTTTAGTTGCAGATTTGGTACGTGGAGCAGAAGTAGAAAAGGCCCTTGCTATTCTTAGATTCAGTCCTAAAGAAGCCTCCCGTAGGTTGGAAAAGTTATTGCTTTCGGCAATTGCTAACTGGCAAGCGAAAAATGAAGAGGTAAACATTGAAGAAGTTGAGCTATTTGTTAAAGAAATAACAGTAGACAGCGGACGCATGTTAAAACGATTAAGGCCGGCTCCTCAAGGGAGAGCTCATAGAATAAGAAAACGTTCCAACCATGTAACCTTGGTATTGGGATCTAACAATAATACACAAAACTAGGATTTTTAGTATGGGACAAAAAACAAATCCAATCGGAAATCGTCTAGGAATAATCAGAGGTTGGGAATCTAACTGGTACGGAGGAAACGATTATGGCGATAAACTAGCCGAAGACGATAAGATAAGAAAATACGTTCATGCACGTTTGGCGAAGGCTAGTGTATCCAGAGTAATTATTGAGAGAACTTTAAAGCTAATTACTGTAACCATTACAACAGCCAGACCGGGTATTATTATCGGGAAAGGTGGCCAGGAAGTGGATAAATTAAAAGAGGAGCTTAAAAAAATTACAGATAAGGAAGTACAGATAAATATTTTCGAGATAAAAAGGCCAGAAGTTGATGCAAATCTTGTTGCGGCAAGTGTGGCTCGACAGATCGAAAATAGAATTTCATACAGAAGAGCTATTAAAATGGCAATTGCTGCGGCAATGAGAATGAATGCAGAAGGAATTAAAATACAGATTGCCGGAAGATTGAATGGAGCGGAAATGGCAAGGTCAGAATCTTATAAAGATGGTAGAATTCCTTTATCGACATTTAGAGCTGATATAGACTATGCAATTCACGAGGCTCATACAACCTATGGAAGATTAGGAATCAAAGTGTGGATCATGAAGGGCGAAGTATATGGAAAAAGAGAGCTTTCCCCTCTAATTGGGATGTCTAAAGGACAGTCCAAAGGAAAGCAGCATGATGGAGGCAAAAAACAACGTCGCAGAAAGTAATAATTAAAGAAGAAGTTAGAGATTATGTTACAGCCAAAAAGAACGAAGTTTCGCAAAGCGCAGAAAGGACGTATGAAGGGAAATTCCGGTAGAGGGAATCAACTTTCTAATGGAATGTTTGGGATTAAATCTTTGGATTCCTGCTTTCTTACTTCCCGTCAGATTGAGGCGGCTCGTATCGCTGCGACCAGGTATATGAAAAGGCAAGGGCAATTATGGATTAAAATTTTCCCGGACAAGCCTATTACCAAAAAACCTTTAGAGGTTCGTATGGGTAAAGGTAAAGGAGCTCCGGAATATTTTGTCGCCGTAGTTAAGCCAGGAAGAATAATGTTCGAGGTTGCCGGTGTGCCCATGGACATAGCTAAGGAAGCTCTAAGGCTTGCGGCGCAAAAATTACCAGTAAAGACAAAATTTATAGTGGCTAGGAATTACGAAGCGGCATAATTTTTATAATTAGGATGATGAAACAATCGGAAATAAAAGAATTATCGGTAGAAGAATTGAAGGAAAAAATGGCTCAATTTAAGAAGCAGCATGCAGATCTTAAAATCGCCCACTCTGTCACACCACTGGAAAACCCCCTTCAAATTAGGAAGGCAAGAAGAACTGTGGCGCAAATGGCTACTGAATTAACAAAAAGGGATAACCAATAATTGGTTCTGCTTTATGGAAAAAAGAAATTTAAGAAAGGAAAGAGTAGGGGTTGTAACTAGCAACAAAATGGAGAAATCTATTGTGGTTGCCGAAGTTAAGCGCGTTAAACATCCTATGTATGGTAAGTTCGTACTGCGAACAAAAAAGTATGTTGCACATGATGAGACCAATGACTGCAATATTGGGGATACTGTTAAAATAATGGAGACACGTCCATTGAGTAGAACCAAATGCTGGAGACTGGTTGAAGTCCTAGAAAGAGCCAAATAATTATGTTACAGCAAGAATCAAAATTAAAAGTAGCAGACAATACGGGTGCCAAAGAGGTATTAACCATACGGGTACTTGGCGGTACAAAGAGGAGATATGCATCAGTTGGAGACAAAATTGTTGTTACTGTCAAAGAGGCCACCCCAAATGGCGGAATTAAGAAAGGAACAGTTTCAACGGCCGTTGTTGTAAGAACAAAAAAAGAAGTAAGGAGACCGGATGGTTCTTATATTCGTTTTGATGATAACGCCTGTGTTTTGTTAAATCCTACGGGTGAAATGAGAGGTACTCGCGTCTTCGGACCTGTTGCCAGGGAGTTGCGCGATAAGCAATTCATGAAAATTGTATCATTAGCTCCTGAGGTGCTTTAAAATATTGTAAGATGAAATTAAGAATAAAGACCGGAGATACAGTGAGGATAATTGCAGGTGACCATAAGGGAACCGAAGGCAAAGTTAAACTTGTGGACCGTGAAAAAAATAAGGCGATCGTAGAAGGTACCAATATGGTGTCTAAACACGAAAAACCAAGTGCACAAAACCCTCAAGGAGGAATTGTAAAAAAAGAAGCTCCTATACATTTATCTAATTTATCGCTAATTGATTCCAAATCTGGTGAAACAACAAGAGTGGGCTATGAGGTAAGAGATGGGAAGAAAGTACGATTTTCTAAAAAATCTAACGAAGTAATTTAGTTATGGCTTACGTTCCAAGATTAAAACAAGAATATGGAGAGCGAATTGTTTCGGCTCTCAAAGAAGAATTTGGTTACAAAAATGTAATGCAAGTACCCAAGCTACAAAAAATAGTGGTCAGCAGGGGTGTTGGCGCAGCTGTAGCCGATAAGAAATTGGTAGATCATGCCTTGGATGAGTTAACCCAAATTACTGGTCAAAAGGCGATATCAACAATTTCAAAAAAGGATGTTGCTGCTTTTAAACTCAGAAAGGGTATGCCCATAGGGGCTAAAGTCACTCTAAGAGGGGAGCGCATGTATGAATTTTTAGATAGATTAGTGACTTCTGCCTTGCCAAGGGTAAGAGATTTCCAGGGAATTAGAGCAACAGGCTTTGACGGAAGAGGAAATTACAACCTTGGTGTAACAGAGCAGATTATATTTCCAGAAATTAATATTGATAAGATCAATAGGATTAATGGAATGGATATCACTTTTGTAACTAGTGCTGATACAGATAAAGAAGCAAAATCATTGTTAACCGAATTGGGATTACCTTTTAAAAAGAATTAGTATGGCTAAAGAATCAATGAAAGCCCGTGAGAGAAAAAGGGCGAAGGTTGTAGCAAAATATGCCGAGAAGAGAAAGGCTTTAAAAGAAGCCGGCGACTACGAGGCTTTGCAAAAACTGCCAAAAAATGCTTCTCCTGTTCGTATGCACAATAGATGTAAATTGACAGGTAGACCTAAGGGGTATATGAGAACGTTTGGTATTTCTCGTGTGATGTTTAGAGAAATGGCTAACCAAGGATTGATTCCCGGTGTTAAAAAAGCAAGTTGGTAACCCAATATAAAAGTTAAGAAGATGTTTACAGATCCAATAGCAGATTATTTAACAAGAATTAGAAACGCCAGTAGTGCGGGTCATAGGGTAGTTGAAATTCCTGCTTCTAATTTGAAAAAAGAGGTAACTAAAATATTATTCGATCAAGGATATATTTTGAGTTATAAATTCGAGGAGAATGCGGTCCAGGGAATTATTAAAATTGCCCTAAAGTATGATAGGCTTACCAAAGAACCGGTGATTAGAAAGATTCAGCGTATAAGTACGCCAGGTCTCAGAAAATATGCCAATTCAGGAGATATGCCAAGAGTACTTAATGGCTTGGGAATTGCTATTGTGTCTACTTCTCATGGAGTTATGACAAGCAAACAAGCTAAGCGAGACAATGTTGGCGGAGAAGTTTTATGCTACGTTTATTAAGAAATAAAGAGATAGGAAAATGTCTAGAATAGGTAACAATCCAATAGAAATTCCGGAAGGAGTCACAGTTGAACTGCAGGATAATCTTATTACTGTAAAAGGGAAATTGGGTGAATTAACTCAGGAATATTCAGGGGTTTCCATAAAAGCTGAAGAAGGTCAGATTGTGGTAACAAGACCTTCTGAATCCAAAGAACATAAAGCCAAACACGGCCTGTACAGATCCTTGATTTCCAATATGATTTTGGGAGTGACCAAAGGATGGACTAAAGAGCTTGAATTGGTTGGTGTTGGTTACCGTGCAGGTAATCAGGGTCAAAAATTAGATTTAGCATTGGGTTTCTCACATAATATTGTTTTGAATTTAGCTCCTGAAGTTAAAGTTGAGGCTATTTCTGAGAAAGGTAAAAACCCAATTATAAAGCTTACCTCACATGACAAACAATTGGTAGGCCAAATAGCGGCTAAAATAAGATCATTCCGCAAACCAGAGCCTTACAAAGGAAAAGGTATAAAATTTGTAGGAGAACAATTAAGAAGAAAAGCAGGTAAATCCGCTTAAGTATTGAATTATGGGGTTATCAAAAACTGAAAGAAGAGAGCGTATTAGAAAAAGGATAAGAAAAGTATCCTTTGGTACAGCTGAGAGGCCTAGATTGTCTGTTTTTAGAAGCAACAAAGAAATTTATGCCCAAATAATAGACGATAATAATGGGACTACTCTAGTTGCCGCTTCTTCTAGGGATAAGGAATTAAGTAAGGCAAAAGGGACAAAGATAGAGATTGCCAACCTTGTTGGTAAGACAGTAGCTGAAAAAGCAAAGAAAGCCGGCATAGAAGCAGTTGCTTTTGATCGCGGTGGTAATTTGTATCATGGTAGAGTAAAATCATTGGCCGAAGGTGCCAGAGAGGCCGGTCTAAAATTTTAATAAGAAATATGTTCGGGAATTACAAAAATGTAGAACTTGTTAAACCGGGAGGTCTTGAACTCAAAGACAGATTGGTTGGCGTTCAAAGAGTTACTAAAGTAACAAAAGGCGGTAGAGCTTTTGGTTTTTCTGCAATCGTGGTTGTAGGTGATGAGAATGGCGTAGTAGGTCATGGTCTTGGAAAGTCTAAGGAAGTAGCTACAGCAATAGCCAAGGCTATTGAGGATGCTAAAAAGAACTTGATTAGAATACCACTGAGCAAAGGTACTTTGCCACATGAGCAAAAAGGAAAGTTTGGAGGAGCACGTGTGTACATCAAGCCTGCTTCCCATGGTACAGGAGTAATTGCGGGAGGTGCGGTTAGAGCCGTATTGGAATCAGTTGGCGTACAAGACGTTTTGTCTAAGTCTCAGGGGTCCTCTAACCCACATAATGTGGTAAAGGCTACATTTGATGCTTTACTACAATTAAGAGATGCCAGGACTGTAGCAAAACAAAGAGGTGTTTCGTTAGAAAAAGTCTTTAAAGGATAAGTAGCAAGAGTATGGCAAAGATTAGAGTTAAACAGGTAAGAAGTAGCATTAAAAGGCCGCAAAATCAGAAAAGAACACTGGAGGCACTTGGATTGCGTAAGATTGGTCACGTTGTGGAGCATGATAACACACCCAATATTATTGGGATGATCAATAAGGTTAAACACTTAGTTTCTACGGAAGAAACATAAAAAATATTTGTAATGAATTTAGGGAATTTAAAACCAGCCAAAGGATCTGTTCATAAAGCCGGGAAAACCATAGGCCGGGGCCAGGGTTCTGGTAAAGGCGGTACAGCAACAAGAGGGCATAAAGGTGCTAAATCAAGATCCGGGTATTCCAGGAAGATTGGTTTTGAAGGAGGTCAAATGCCTTTACAGAGACGAGTACCCAAATTTGGTTTTACCAATATTAACAGAAAAGAATATCAGGGCATTAATCTGAATAAACTTCAGGAACTTGCAGATAAAGGATTGGTTAAAAAAACAGTCACTGTTAAAGATCTCGTGGATAACGGAATGGCTCATAAAAACGATTTGGTTAAGATATTAGGCGGTGGTGAATTAAAAGCATCTCTTAAAATAACCGTACATAAATTTACTGCAACTGCGAAAGCTGCGATTGAAGCTGCCGGAGGTGAAGCAATAAATTTATAAGTAAAGAAGATTATGAAGAAATTTTTTGAGGTTATATCAAATATCTGGAAAATTGATGAGCTAAGGGGCAGAATTATTGTAACCTTAGGTCTGCTGCTTGTGTATCGCTTTGGTGCTCAGGTGGTTCTTCCCGGTATTGACACTTCTCAATTAGCGGAATTATCTTCAAATACAGAACAAGGTATTTTGGGTATTTTAAATGCCTTTACTGGTGGTGCTTTTGCAAATGCTTCTGTATTTGCTCTTGGAATTATGCCCTATATTTCTGCATCTATTGTGGTTCAATTAATGGGAATCGCAGTGCCTTATCTTCAAAAACTAGATAAGGAAGGTGAAAGTGGAAGAAAAACAAAGAATCAGATAACCAGATGGCTTACCATTGGTATCTGTATTGTGCAGGCTCCG